>JANLSI010000011.1:0-2086 GCA_031362345.1 Pseudomonadota bacterium | reverse complement strand
GCGCATGGCGGTGCTCATCCTGAGCGCCTTCCGGGAAGATCAATTCGCGTTGCAAGCGCTCAAGAGCGGCGCGGATGGTTTCTTGAACAAGGAGAGCGCGCCGGAGCTCTTGCTTGCCGCGATTCGCCGCGTCGCCGCCGGGGGCAAATACGTTAGCACTACGCTCGCGGAGTGTTTTTTCACCACTGCTAAATTCGTTTCCACTGTGCCCAATAGCCTCACCTTCACGCCTCTGGAACGACATGCCACTTTCGCCCTCGCGAGCGTTTTCTTTCTACGCATGCTTGGCCTGTTCATGCTCGTGCCGGTGTTGGCCTTGTATGCCAATCGACTGGCCGGCGCGACGCCCCTCATGGTCGGCTTGACACTGGGCATCTATGGACTCACCCAGGCTTGCCTGCAGATCCCTTTCGGGACCTTGTCGGATCGCATTGGCCGGCGTCCGGTGATCGCCATGGGCCTCGTCATATTCGTCTTGGGTTCGGCGATCGCGGCCTTCGCCCACCACATTCTGCCGATTCTGCTCGGACGCGCGGTACAGGGCGCAGGTGCAGTTTCGGGCGCAACGCTGGCCTTGGCGGCGGATCTGACCCGCGAATCCCAGCGGACCAAGGTCATGGCCATCATCGGCGTTAGCATCGGCATCGCGTTCTCGGTGGCCTTCGTGCTGGGACCGCTCATCGACAGCGTGGTCGGCCTCAAGGGTTTGTTCATTGCCTCAGGCCTGGCCGGTGCGCTGGCCTTGCCCGTGCTGTTATTCCTGGTGCCGGTGCCGCCCACGCAAGTGCGCCGTAGCGCGCCGATTTCCTGGACGGCGGTAGCCGCTCCCGAGTTGCGGGTACTGTATTTCGGCGTGCTGGCCTTGCATCTGGTGCTGGCCGCGAGCTTTGTCGCCATCCCGGTCGATTTACGTGAAGGCCTGGGCCTGCCGACCGCTCGCCACCATACGGTCTATCTGCCGGTCCTGCTGATGTCCATCTTGCTGGTAGCGCCGCTCATCCGGCTCTCGATGAAGCCCGGCTGGCTTGCGCCTGTCTCGCGACTCGCGATTGGTTTGTTGGCCGTGGCTGAGCTACTGATATGGCTGAACTGGCATCACCGTATCGGCACCTATGTCGCCTTGACGGTGTTCTTCACCGCCTTCAATTTCCTCGAGTCGTCCCTGCCCAGCCTCATTTCGCGAGTCGCACCGCCGGCCTATAAGGGCACCGCACTCGGCGCCTACGCGACCTGCCAATTTCTGGGCATGTTCATCGGCGGCACCCTCGGCGGCTTGGTCGCCGGACGGTTGGGCTTCGCCTTCGTACCGTGCTTATGCGCTGGCTTGTGCTTGGCGTGGCTAGTAGGCGCATTACGCGCGTCGGGCGATACGCTGGATGATCGCGTCAAGGACTGACGGCGCGCACGAGCTTGGGTAGAATCCGGGCCTCACACCGACTACGGACGGTCCAATAACTCACTGGAAGGAGCAATACCCATGGCACGTGGCCTCAACAAAGTCATGCTGATCGGCAACCTCGGCGCCGATCCCGAAATCCGTTACACCGCTGGCGGCGCCGCAGTGGCGAATGTGCGCCTGGCAACCGCCGACACCTGGCGCGATAAAGACAGTGGCGAAACCCAGGAACGCACCGAATGGCATCGCGTAGTGTTCTTCGGGCGACTCGCAGAAATCGTCGAGCAGTATGTGAAGAAAGGTTCGCAGATCTACATCGAAGGCCGCCTGCGGACCCGTAAATGGCAGGACAAAGAGGGCAACGAAAAATTCAGTACCGAAATCGTGGCCAGTGACATGCAGATGTTGGGCGGTCGAGGTGGTGCCGGCGGCGGCGGTGAGCGCAGCGGCGCGAGCTACAGCGGTGGTGGGAGCAGCGGCGGTAGTGAGCGCGGTGACAGCGCGCCGCCCAGCCCGACCGAGCCGCCGATGGATTTCGACGACGATATTCCGTTCTGAGTTTTCGGGTCCCTGCCCCTGTGGGTCCGACTTCAGTCGGACATTCCTTCCAGAGCGCGACATCGCGTTGTGCTCTTGAATGTCCGACTGAAGTCGTACCCACAATAGGCAAGCGCTCGGCCCTCTTCGCCT
>JANLSI010000009.1:0-9788 GCA_031362345.1 Pseudomonadota bacterium | reverse complement strand
CTCGGCAGCGAGTTCGTATTGCGCGTTCTGAAAGTAGGAGACTGCGAGCGCACAGTGGAGCGTAGCGTCCGCTTGCCCGTTCAGCTCGGCTTCGAGCATCGCAATGGCGGCCGTCACATTGCGACTTTCCAGCGCGCGTCTGGCCTCAGCACAAATCGCGGTGGTCCCTGTGTTCACGCTTGTCCCCTTAAATTACCGCAGCATGCTGACTACGCTTCGCTCACCTCGAACCTTACGCGGCTGCCAGCGCTTTGCCAATCCGTTCTAGCGTAAACCACGCACCGACCGATCTGCGGCGGCGCCTCTCAGCTCGCACCCGCAGTAAACCTGCGCTCGGACCGTGCTGACGATTTCAGTGAACGTGAAGCGATAAACTGCATATATTGCGATCGGCAAACAGGTGAGTTACAACTCGGCCACAAAAGCGCGGAGCCTTGCCGCCGACCGCACGGCCGAGTGCCGGATGCTGTCCGGGCGCGGCACTAGCCTTCAGGCTTGGCGTTTGAAGCGACAGTGGCAATGAACTCAATACCAGTGCTGGACGACAATGCACGGCGCACCGATTGGCCGCTCCGTGCGCGCTCTGCGAACGCATTGTCGAGCGCAGGTTCGCTCTCGCTGGCCGACGTGCTCGAGCAGGAGCTCGAGGAAGTTTGCGGTACAGATGCGGTCCCGCCGCTGCCTTGGGAATTCACCGCTGCGCAAATGCTGACCCCCATCGAACTTCGCGCGCGGCTCGTCGACGGACGGGATCCAGTCGCGCGCAGCCTGGCCGCCGACGAGCTTTTGGACCTTGTCAACACGCTGCGGAAAAGGGGCGCTCCGCAAAACGACGACGAGGTTGCGGCGCTGCGGCTCGATCTGGCGCATGGATTTAACCAGCTTCTGGAGCGTGCAGATCTCTACCCAGGCGCTGCGGGCAGCCACCATAAGCATGCGGGTGGCGGGCGCAAGAAGGCGGCGCGCTTCGCCGGTTTGCGCTTGCGATCGCAGACCCGTGAACGCATCGACGCGGGCCCGATTCGAGAGCGCAATCGCCTGCTCCTGGAAGACGCGTTCCCCGAAATCGAATGCCGTGATGATGCGCGGCTGGCCAGGCACTTCGCGCAGGTTCATCAACGCCAGCTCGCCGCGCTATGTTTATCGGGCGGCGGTATTCGCAGCGCGAGCTTCGGTTTGGGGGTCGTGCAGGGTCTCGCGCGCCTGGGCATGCTCAGGCACTTTGACTACCTCTCCACCGTTTCCGGCGGCGGCTACCTGGACGCGTGGTTGACTGCCTGGATGCAGCGCGCCGGCCGCGATCAGGTGGTCAAGGCACTGACCGAGAGCACGGGCCGGCCGCTCGCACCGGAGCCCGCACCGATCTCGCATATTCGCACCTACAGCAGCTATCTGAGCCCGCATGTCGGAATTCGCTCGGCTGACACCTGGACACTGGTGGCGATTTACCTGCGCAACCTATTGCTGAATTGGTTCGTGCTGATTCCCTTGCTTGCTTCAGTGCTGGCGGTCCCTCAGCTGCTCATCGCCATGACGCGCCTGCCTCACCAGGTGAAAGACGGCCCGTTCTCCTTGTCCGACCGTTATTTTCTGCTGTTGGTCGCCGTTGTTTCGCTGGTGATTTTCGCAGCGATCGTGGTGTCCGTGCGCTATGTGTACGCCAACCTGCCGATCAGGGCGGCCGACGGATCGGGTGCGATCCATGACCCCAGGCTGGACCATCACAGCTTCATCCGCCGGTGCCTCTTGCCGATGCTGGGTGCAGTCATTGGCCTGATGGTCGTCTGGGCGTGGGTAGCGTCGGGCAAGGTCTCAATGCTGGCGCTGCCGGACGGGCCGAGCCATTGGCAACTGAAAATTCTCGCCGCTGGCTGGGGCGCGTCGTTTCATGCCGCGTGGGCCTGGGGCGGCGCCGGGGCGTTGGCACACGTGACCGGATGGTTGCTCGCGCCTAGGCAGCGCTCGTGGCACAACCTCGTATTGGTCCTGATCACGGGCGCGCTCGCCGGACTGGTGGCTGGTGTCATCGCGCATGGGCTGGTGCCCCGTGCAGAGGCTCAATCCGTGCAGCGGCTGCAGGAGTACGCCTTGTACGTCTCGTTTGCCGTGCCGAGCCTGCTGGCAGTCGTGCTGGTCTTCGGCCACATCTACGTGGGTTTGACCAGCCGCAGTCAGGTCGACCCCATGTTCGAATGGACGGCCCGCTGCAGTGCCTGGCTGCTGATGACGATCTTCGCTTGGCTGACGGCTTTCGGCGTTGTCATCCTCGCCCCGCTCGGACTGGGGTGGGCTATCAATGAGATGGAACTCGCCGAGCAGATTGGCAGCATGAAGATCATCGCGAGCATTCTCGGTGTGATCGCGGGTGCGGCGACCTTGCGCAGGGCTTTCGAGGCGCCGCTCGCGCCGGGTCCGCAGCGTGCCGACAAAGCTGTGCTGGGCACACGGTTGATACAGTTAATCGCGCTGCCGATATTCCTGTTCGTTCTGTTTGCGCTGCTGTCGAATTTCGTTGGATGGCTGATGTTACTGTCTGACCAACTGACGCCCGCCTTGCAGGATCTTTCATGCAACGCCGGTCAGGGTTTCACGGGTCGTCACGACCACTACGGCGCGGCGCTGAACGCGGTCGTGTGCGGATCGGTGTCCTCGGCGCTGTTGGTGCTGCTGGCGCTGGGCGCTGCCGGTTTGTTGTTGTCGTTGCGCATCGACACCAACCGCTTCTCGCTGCACGGCATGTACCGCGCACGGCTTATCCGCACGTTTCTGGGCGCGTCACGCGCCGAGCAGGAGCGCGATCCGAACCGCTTCACCGGCTTTGACGAAGACGACGATATCGCGCTCGCCAATTGCTGGCACTCCGACCGTCCGGCGCCGTTGCTCGTCGTCAACGCGGCGTTGAATCTGGTCACGCGCGATGAACTCGCCTCGCAGCAGCGCAAGGCGATGTCCTTCACTTTCAGCCCCTTGCACAGCGGCGCCGCGCACCTGGGCTACCGCAAAACGCAGGACTATGGCGGCGGCCTTAGCCTCGGCACCGTCGTGACGATCTCCGGCGCGGCGGCCAGCCCCGAGATGGGCTATCACTCCACGCCGCTGCTGTCGTTCCTGCTAACTCTGTTCAATATCCGCCTGGGCTGGTGGCTCGGTAACCCGGGCTACGCCGGCCGGCACAATGTCGGCGACGCGGCGCCGGCTTCGTCCGTGATGCCGATCATCGACGAGGCGCTTGGCCGCACCGACGATCAAAACCCCAGCGTCTATCTCACCGACGGCGGGCACTTTGAAAATCTCGGGATCTACGAGATGGTGCTGCGCCGGTGCCATTGGATTGTCGTGAGCGACGCCGGTTGCGATTCGCAAGGCGCCTTCGAGGACCTGGGCAACGCCATCCGGCGCATCCAAGTCGATTTCGGCATCCCGATCACCTTCACGAAAGTTCCGATCTACTGCCGAGACAACGCAAACACCCACGAGTCCGATGCGACCTACTGCGCCATCGGGCGGATCAGATATTCAGAGGTGGACGGCGCCGGGGTCGAGGACGGCACGCTCATCTATATCAAACCCGCGTTCTATGGCACCGAGCCGCCCGACGTATTCAACTACGCGCGCACTAGCCCGACCTTTCCGCACGAGTCAACCGCGAACCAGTTCTTCACCGAGGCACAGTTCGAGAGTTATCGACGGCTCGGACAATGCGTGGTCGAGCACATCGCGCCGCGCCAGGCGGCGACTGGCGCGGATGGCACCGCCGAGGCCAGCCTGCAGGACCCGCGTGAGCTAGCGCTCACAACGTTGGTGTCCAGCGTCACGACGCACTTGCGTGCCGGGGGGCGCAGGCCAGACGAAGTAGCACGCGGGTTGGCGCCGGCCTCAAATTGAGCCCCGTTGCCGACACCGCGTGGTACGAGACGCGCATGCTCAACTGCACGTTTTGCGGCAGGATGATCGCCGTTCACTAGTGGCATGACGATGGCTTCCCGCCGAGAAGTATCCAGCGTTCACAGGTCATCGGTCTTGAGACGGTACCGAACGTGGCCCTGTGTCGTTAACGACAGCCGCTCGCGCCTATCGATCAATCGTGGGCAGAGGAAGTCGACTCGCCCAAACTCGCGCCGTCCCCTACCCGTAAGACCGGGTTGATGACTGCACCATAGAGCAGCGTTTCGCCCGATCCGCACCGGCGCGCTGCAGTTTCGTTGACAGGTCGCGCGCGCGAAGGGCAGCATGTAGACACGTCATGCGTGCGCAGCTCGCGACACGCAATAAAGCCGTAATCCAGACGCAGAGGCTGGACACAGACTCGACACACGATCACCACAACGTTCGCACTCGCTGGCGCGTGGCCCTAGCGCGTGCTCGTTACACCGGGGAGGTCCTATGGGCGGAAATTCGTTGGTGGTGCGTTTCGACGACACGAGCGCTGACCAGCATGCGCTGGTGGGTGGCAAGGCGGCGAGTCTCGGGCGGCTGGTCAAAGCCGGTTTTCCAGTGCCGGCGGGATTTTCCATTTCGACCGCCGGCTATGGCGCCTTCATGAGTGGCTTGCAGACGCAGGTGGCGAGCATCCTCGCCCATGCCGACTACAGCGACGCGGCCCATCTCGAACAGCAAGCCCAGGCCATTCGCGCGCTGATCTGTAACACGCCGCTGCCGGACGATCTCTGCGTCGCCATCACGACAGGCTATGCCGACTTGCAGGCCAAGCATGGCGCGGGCTCGCGAGGTCTGGTCGCCGTGCGCTCTTCGGGCACGGCCGAAGATCTCGCCGAAGCCTCGTTCGCCGGTCTGCACGATACCTTCCTCGATGTCGAGGGTGATGAAGGTGTGCTCGACGCCGTGCGTCACTGCTGGGCGTCGTTATGGAATGCGCGCGCTATGCAGTATCGCCACGACAAAGGCTACGACCACCACGAAGCCCAACTCGCGGTGGTCGTACAGTGCATGGTCGCCGCTGAAACCGCCGGCGTGCTGTTCACTGCCAACCCACTCAATACCCGCACCGACGAGTTTGTCATCAATGCGAGCTGGGGTTTGGGTGAAGGCGTGGTATCCGGCATCCTGACACCGGATGAATTCCTGATCGACCGCCGCGAACTGCGCGTCAATTCGCGCACATTGGGCAGCAAGGAAGTGCAGATAGTGCGCAACCCCGCTGGTGCCGGGACCGTCAGACAAGATGTCCCTGTGGCTCTACAAGGCAAATTCTGCCTCGACGAGGGCCAGGCCAGCCGCCTGGCCGAACTCGGCCGGCGCGTCATGGACTATTACGACGGCCTGCCCCAGGACATCGAATGGGCCTATGCCGAGGGTCAATTCCATTTGCTGCAATCGCGTCGCGTGACGGGTGTCGAATTCACTTGGGACGAAGACATCAACGCGGCCGTACCCGCGCGCCACGATGAAACCACCGTGTGGACTAGCACCTGGGCCGATGACTTTCTGACGGGCGGGGTGACACCGCTGTATTACTCCGTGCGGGTCGGCGGCGAGTTTCAATGTGTGCATGACTACACCAACAAGGTCTATGGCTTTCCTGAATTGGCCGGGCGCTTGATCTTCAAGTACCGCCGCGCCACCGCGTTTTTCAACTGCGACATCGAGAAGGAATGGAATGTCCTGTCGCTGCCTTCCCAGCTGCGCAACTACGACTACGTGCCCCATAGTTGGGACGGCGAATTGCGCGCGGCCAAATTCAGTCTCTACAAGTTCCTGCGCATGATGGTGCGCCTGCATGTGTTCGAACCGAAGACCGGTGTCTTCCACTGGTTGTCGGATAAGCCGGGGGGTGTCTATCACTATCTGAAGCACCGCATCGCCGAAGCCAATGGCCCGACGCCGAATGAACTGCGCAAGCTGTCCGACAGCGAACTGCATGCTCAGATAAAAAAGACCCGCGCGCTCGCCGACGAGTGGGTGCTGACCTTGTGGGCCGGTTTTAATTTCTGGGCGGTCGGCGCACTCGGCACCCTTGGCGTCGCTCTCAAGCGGTGGTACGACGGCAGCAATCCGGCCGCCTATCAGGATTTGATCAGCGGCATGCCCAATACCCTCATGGTGCAGGAGAGTCGCGCTCAATGGCATCTCGCCGACCACCTGCGTCGCGCGCCGGCCTTGCTGGCGTTGTTCCATGAAATTGACGGGCCAGGTTTCTTCGCCGCCGCCGCTGACAGCGTCGAGGGCCGCGCGTTTCTCGAACAGTATCGCGAGTTCCTGCGCGACCACGGCCACCGCGGTCACCAGGATCGCGACTACTACTATGCACGGCGCATCGAAGATCCGGCGATCGATTACCGCATGCTGCGTGCCTATCTGGCCGGCGACGCGTCAGTGACGCCAGAGCAGACCGAGCAGCGCCTGATCGCAAATCGCGAGGTGGCGAGTCGCGAAGTGCTGGCTAACATCCGCGCCAAGCCCTTCGGCGCGCTGAAGGCGAAGTTGTTTCGGGCCCTGCTCGACTACGTTACCAAGTTCATGATCCAACGTGACGACGAACGACACTACTACGACCGCATCACGTTCCAGACCAAGAAAGTCTTCGCCGAGCTCGGAGGACGCATGGTGGAGCGCGGCCTGCTCAAGGAGGCGGACGATTTCTTCTTTCTGGCCCAGCATGAACTCTATGATCTGCTCGAGGGCCGCGCCTCGCAGCCGTTGACGGAAGCCAAGATCATGACACGCAAGCGCGTCTTCCATCACCGCAATCGTCGCGAGGAATACACGCCGCCCTATCTGGTCGGCAGTTCGGTGATGGAGATCAAGGCGCGCACCGAAGCGTTGGCTGGCGAACAAGTGGAAGGTGCTGGACTGCGTGGCCTCGGCACCGCCGTCGGACGCACCACCGGCATTGCGCGCATCGTGCCGAATCTGACTGACATCGGCCGCGTGCAGAAGGGTGACATTCTAATCACCAACAGCACCGACCCCGGTTGGGCGCCGGTGTTCTCCATCATCAGTGGCCTGGTGCTCGAAACCGGTGGCTTGCTGGCCCACGGCGCCTGTTTATCGCGCGAGTACGGCCTGCCATCGGTATTGCTGCGCCATGCCATGACGCTGCTCGAAGACGGCGCCGAGATCACCATCGATGGGGCGACCGGCGAAGTCAGCATCGTGGGTGCGCCGGCACCGCAAGCGCTCGCAGTGCCAGCCTGACGTCACAAAATGAAATAGAAGCTAGTCGCGCTATCTGCACGCAATTCGTACTCTTGAGGGCCACAGGCAATGAAGCTCGCGCTGTCGATCGGATACTCGGGTGCGCGCATGGCGCTGCCCGTCGCGCGTGTCCAGCGCGCCGAGGAACTTGGTTATCACTCGGTATGGACGGCTGAAGCCTATGGTTCGGACGCGCTGTCTCCGCTCGCCTACCTTGCTGCGGTAACGCATAAAATCAAGCTTGGGGCCGGCATCATACAGCTCGCTGCGCGGACGCCGGCCAATGCCGCAATGACGGCCGCCACCATAGACGCCATGAGTGGCGGTGACCGCATGCTGCTCGGAATTGGCGTATCAGGCCCACAGATTGTTGAAGGTTGGTACGGCCAACCCTGGGGAAATCCCTATGGCCGCCTCAAGGACTATGTGGCGATCATCCGTAAGATCTGGGAACGGGACGGGCCGGTTACCCATGCCGGTGATGAGATTTCCCTGCCCTACGTCGGTCCCGGCGCGGCCGGCCTTGCCAAGCCTCTGAAGTCGATTCTGCACATGAACCCCAAGCTTCCGATTTATCTCGGCACCGGCACCGAGGCGACCGTGCGGCTGACCGGTGAAATAGCAGACGGCTGGTTACCGCTCGGCTTCGTGCCGGGCGCCATGCCCGAGTATTTACCGTGGCTTGAACAGGGTTTCGCACGCGCTGGTGGGGGCAAATCCTTGCGCGATCTTGAGATAGTCGCCAACTGTCATGTTCGGCTGGACAACGACGTGCGCACAGCTCTCGCCGCGCTGAAACCAGAAACAGCACTGTATGTCGGCGGCATGGGCGCTCGATCTAAGAACTTCCACAAGACGCTCATGGCTCGTCGCGGCTTCGGCGACGCGGCCGAACGCGTGCAGGAACTCTATCTGGCGGGACGCAAAGAAGAAGCGGCGGCGGCGGTTCCGGATGAATGGATAGATCAGAAGAGTCTGGTAGGGCCACGTGCGCGAATCATCGAACGCTTCCGTGCATGGGCCGAAAGCGGCGCGACAATTCTCGGGGTGCGCTCACAACAGGACGCAGCCGTCGAGGTCATGGCTGAGGCCGCCATCAAATACGAATGAATATTCTCATTTCTGGCGCGCGCGCAGCGGGACCAAGCCTAGCGTATTGGCTGCACCGTTATGGTCTCAAGACCCTATCGAATACCAATTAGGAGATTCCATCACGGCCCTGATCCAGCACGAGCTGGGCGTCGAAAGCTAAGGAGATGCAGCTGCTTCAGACCTGGGAAGAAATTGAACACCAGAACGAGCTTCTCCGTGGGATGCACGCCGCACCTGCGGGGTCATCCCCCGATGATTCGCTAGGTGGCCTTATCCAGAATGCGGCGAATGCGATAACGCTGAAAGACTACCCACACTTGGTGGCTGGTTAGCGACACGGACTATCGGTTGACGTGCGTCGCGCAAACGGTGAATCAATTGAATATGCAAATAAAACTGCTGGCCCTCGACGTCGATGGCACCCTCACCGACGGTGGCATCTACGTGCTCGAGTCCGGGCAACAATTCCGCAAGTTCAATGCTAAGGACGGCCTGGGCGTGAAGCGCGCTGTCGCCCAAGGTCTCACCGTCGGCATTATCAGTCACAGCCTCGCCGACGGCATGATCATCAAGCGCGCCGAGATGATGGGTGTGACGCGCTGCTACGTGGGGCAGGCGCCGAAACTCGACGTGCTGGCGACTTGGTGTCGCGAACTCGCTATCGATCTCGACCAAGTAGCCTACGTCGGTGACGACATCAACGATCTCGCGGTGATCGAGGCCGTGGGATTGTCCGCCTGCCCGGCCGATGCTACCGCGCCGGTCATCGCCGCTTGCGATGTGGTGTTGACCAAGAACGGTGGCGAGGGCTGCGTGCGCGAATTCCTCGATGGCTATCTGCTGCGCGACTGAGGGCAGTCTCTACAGGCGATAGGTGGCCAGCGCGGTGTCGTGGAACATGAGGTCGCGTTCGGCCTGGCCGTAGGGCTCGGCGATACGTTTGTAGGCGTTCCATAAAGTGCGATAGCTGCATGAACGGTGGTCGGGCGGGAAGTTCGATTCGAACATCACCCGTGCCGGGCCGAAGCAGTCTATGCACCAGCGCATGAAATCCCCCCAGCGCGCGACGATGTCGTTCGAACTCGGTGGTTGCGGCTGCTTGTGCCAGCCATTGCCATAGGTGGTCATACCGATACCGCCGAGCTTAAGCCGCGCGTTCGGCAGCGCCGCGAAAGCCTGTAGCTCGGTGCGGCAATGGGCCAGTACTTCCTCGCGTCGCCCGGCATAGGGCCCGACACCTAGGGGTGCGCCAAGATGATCGAGCACGATGGTGGTGCCCGGCGCGCGGCGCGCGAGTTCAGTGACTTCCGCCAACTGGCTATGGAAGGCCCACACATCGAAGCACAGTTGCTGTTCGCCGAGGGTGCGTACGCCCTCGACGAACTGCGCGGCGAGCAGCAGGCCGGGCGGTGGCTCAAGGTGATGATTGAAGATCTCGGGACTGGCATCCCAGGCCACCGAATGGCGCACGCCACAGAAACGCCCGTGGCCGGCTGCGCGGTGGGCATCGAGCACCGGTAGCACCGCCCGGCCGAGGCGCA
>JANLSI010000003.1:0-2360 GCA_031362345.1 Pseudomonadota bacterium | reverse complement strand
TGGCGAAGATGTTGTAACGGGTGTGACCGTACTCGTGGCCTTCGAGGTTGGAGTTGTAGCCGGTGATCCAGCTCTGCGCCTTGTTCAGGAGCAAGCCGTTATAGCTCGCCTTGACGGCTTCGAACCAGGCCTGTTGCGCTTCTTCCTTGACGTTGAAGCGGGTATAGCCGCTGTCGCGCACGTACTGGAGCAAGGGCGTCACCCAGTCGATGGCGACTTCGGATCCACGCGGGAAGTTGGCGGCTGCCGTCTGGGGGCCCCCCAGCATCACCATGTTCGGGAACCCGTGCACTAGCATGCCGAGATAGGTGATTGGACCTCGTGCCCACTTGTCGCGGAGTTTCTCGCCGCCAATGCCGCGGATGTCGATGCGATCGTAGGAACCGGTGAATGCATCGAAGCCGGTCGCGTAGACAATGATGTCCAAATCGAACTCCCGCGCCGCGGTGCGCAGCCCGGTCGGCGTGATGCGCTCGATGGGCGTGGCCTTGAGGTTGACGAGTTCAACGTTGTCGCGGTTATAGGCCTCGAAATAATTGGTTTCCATCGGCAGGCGTTGGACGCCGAAGCCGTGGTCCTTGGGGATCAGTAGCTCCGCTACTTTCGGGTCGCGCACGCGCTGGCGAATTTTATCGGCGATATACGCGGAAAATTCCCCGTTCGCCTTTTCGTCGGTGAAGATCTCCGGGAAGTTTGCCAGCCAGATGCCAAAGCCCGGTTCGGCGTAGAGCCGATCCCAGAACGCGAGGCGTTCCTGCGGCGCAACGTCATAGAAACTTCGTGCGTCCGGCTCGTGCTCGAAGGCCGCCGGCGAACGCGCGCAGGCCGCGAAGATCTCGTCGTAACGGGCGCGGATAGCAGCCATCTCTTCGTTCGAGATCCGCCGGTTGTTCAAGGGCGCGGCCCAATTCGCACGACGCTGGAATACCGTCAGATGACCCGCCTGCGCGGCAACCTCGGGAATAATCTGGATGGCCGTTGCGCCGGTACCGATGATGCCCACCCGTTTGCCGGTGAGGTCCAGAGGATCGTGCGGCCAGTTGGCGGTATGGAACGAGAGCCCCCTGAATTCGTCCATGCCCGGGATCTTCGGCAAGGTCGACGTGGAAAGGGGACCGATCCCGGTCACCACGACACGCGCGGTGAGCGTGCGCCCGTCCTTCAAGCTCAGGCGCCAGATGTTCATCGCCTCGTCGAAATGCATGGCCTCGACCTTGCAATCGAACTGCATGTGCTTGCGCAGCCCCAACTTGTCGACGACGTATTCCATGTAGCGCAGGGTTTCGTGCTGGGGTGAGAAGTGCTCCGACCAGTGCCACTCCTGCAACACCTCTTTGTCGAACGAATAACCATAGGTGTAGCTCTCGGAGTCGAAGCGCGCCCCGGGGTAACGGTTGTTCCACCACGTGCCGCCCACACCGCTGTTGGCGTCGAGCACCGTTGCGTGCACACCGAGATCGATCAGCCGTTTAATCTGATAGATGCCGGATACGCCTGCGCCGAGGACGATCACTTCGTAATCGTAGAGCGCGGTTTGCGGGGAGGTGTGTGTTCTTTGAGTTGCTGTGTTGGCCATGGCGGGTCCATTAAGTTTCGGTATGAGTGCTATTTTGAGACCTGTTGACGGTCTGTGGTATACCCCCACATCGATGGGGTAGGGGTAACACGCCTGAGCTTCGCATGCCGCCGCCTAAGCAGCAGACCCGGGCCCGGCAACCGTTCGGTCGGCTCGAACGAGCCGCGCTTCTACGACGATCTGGTGAACCGGCTCGGACTCGACAGCCTGCCGGATCGTGATAACTGCGCCAACTGGCCGCTCATCCGCGAGAATTTCACCGCCGTCTTCAAGACCCGCACGCGCGACGAATGGACGGCGCTCCTCGCCGATAGCGAGGCCTGCTTCGTGCCGGTGTTGACCATGGCGGAAGCGCCGGGCCACCCGCACAAATCTGGCGCGTGGCACCTTCGTGGAAGTGGATGACATCGTGCAGCCGGGGCCAGTGCCGCGCTTCAGCCGCACGCAGGCCACGATCCGTCGGCCGCCGCCCGGTGCAGCTGAGCATGACGCAGATGCCCTGTTGTCATGGGGATTTACTGTCGACGAAATCGCGACATTGCGGGAGAGTGGGGCATTGGCGTAACGGTTGCCGACGTCAACGGGTGTTGGACCTTAACGGCAGACTGCTTGCGTCTCCCGCGATAGGTGTCCCGTAGAGACCGCGCTCGACCAACGGCGAGATGATGAGCGGCCAATCTGACGATGACCTGAAGACGCGCGATGGCGGCGCCTGGTTTGGACAAGACCACGCCCCTGGGGGTCAGAAACTGAAACGTAATTCGCCATAGACCGCCAGCGGTGC
>JANLSI010000885.1:0-10498 GCA_031362345.1 Pseudomonadota bacterium | reverse complement strand
GTCGCTGCGATAGATGATGTTGCGGGCGAACGCCGCCACATCTTCGCGACGACCGAGGCGAATATGCTTGTTGACCTCTGCGAGGAAAGCTTCCTTAGCAATCGGCTTGGTCAGAAACGCCGACGTACCGAGATGAGTGGCCTTCACGGCATCCGGAATACGTGCTTGCCCGCTCAACATAATGACCGGTGTCAGCGGGTTCTCCTCGTGAATACGCGTGACCAGGGTCATGCCATCCATTTCCTCCATGAACAGATCCGTGACGACCATGTCTGGCCGTGATCGTCCCAACTGACGTAGGGCATCACCGCCGGAGTTGGCCAGCAGCGGCGTGAAGCCCGCGCCCTCCAACCATTTCGACAACAGATTGAGCATGTCCTGATCGTCGTCGACGAGCAACACGGTGCCGGCACTAGTTTTAGACGTCACCATCGCCGACGCGCTAACTTGCGCGAACCTCCTTAGCGCAATGCTGCCACCGAGCCAAGAGCATACTCATTACTCGACCGTCACCGATTTGGCAAGATTGCGCGGCTGATCGACGTCGGCACCGCGAATCACGGCGACGTGATAGGCCAGCAGTTGGAGCGGAATGGTATAGACGATCGGCGCAATCGGATCCTCGACCGGCGGCACGTCGACGACGTGGATATCAGGCTGTTTGGTCACCTCTACGCGCGAATCCGCGAAGATGTAAAGTTGGCCGCCACGGGCGCGCACTTCTTCGAGATTCGATTTCAGCTTTTCCAGCAGCTCATTGTTGGGCGCAACCGAGATGACCGGCATGTCCTCGTCCACCAGCGCGAGCGGACCATGCTTAAGTTCGCCGGCCGGATAGGCTTCGGCGTGGATATAGGAAATCTCCTTGAGCTTGAGTGCCCCTTCCATGGCGATGGGGTACATCGATCCGCGCCCCAGGAACAGCGTGTGATGCTTGTGCGCGAAGGCCTGCGACATATCGGCGATGCGGTCGTTTAGTTCGAGCACGGTATTAATCTTGCCGGGCAGGCTTTCGAGCTGCCGCACCAGTTCACGCTCTTGCTCTAGTGTCATGCCATGGCGACGCCCAAGCGCGATCACCAGCAGCATGAGAGCCACGAGTTGGGTGGTAAATGCCTTGGTCGAGGCGACCCCGATCTCGGGGCCGGCGCGGGTCATGAGCACGAGTTCCGATTCCCGCGTGAGCGAACTTTCGGGCACGTTGCAGATCGCCAGGGAGTGCGCGACCCCCCAGCGCCTGGCTTCACGCAGGGCTGCGAGCGTGTCCGCAGTTTCGCCAGACTGCGAAATCGTGACGAACAGTGAATTGGGGGTAACCACCGGCTGGCGGTAGCGGTATTCGCTCGCGACCTCGACGGTACATGGCACACCCGCCAGGCCTTCCATCCAGTAGCGCGCGACCAGGCCAGCATGAAAGCTGGTGCCGCAAGCGACGATGGTGACCGATTTGACCTGGTCGAGGATGTCCTTGGCGTCGTAGCCGAAAGCCGAGTCCAGCACCATACCGTTATCGATCCGTCCTTCAAGGGTTTCGGCGACGGCCCGTGCCTGGGTGAAGATCTCCTTGAGCATGAAGTGCCGGTAGCCGGACTTTTCCGCCGCATCCGCCGACAACTCGGACACAGATTCGGAGCGGGTCACCGCCCGACCCTGGTCGTCGTAGATGCGAATTTCCTCGCGCGTGATCTCAGCGATATCACCTTCCTCAAGGAAAATAAATCGTTGCGTCACGGGCAGCAGTGCGAACACATCAGAGGCGACGAAGTTCTCACCGATACCAAGTCCAATCACAAGCGGGCTGCCACGACGGGCTACCACCAGCCGATCAGTGCAGGTCGTGGACAGTACGCCGAGCGCATAGGCGCCTTCGAGATCGCCGGTGGTGCGACGCACCGCCTGCAGCAGGTCATCGCCTTGCTGTAGATAGTCGTAGATACGGTTGACCACGACTTCGGTGTCGGTGTCGGAATTGAAGATATGACCAGCGGCGATCTGCTCGGCGCGCAGCCGCTCGTGGTTCTCGATGATGCCGTTGTGCACCAGCGCCACGGTATCGCGGCACATATGCGGATGAGCGTTTCTGACCGAGGGCACGCCGTGGGTCGCCCAGCGAGTGTGAGCGATGCCCAGACCACCGGCCTGCGGTTCGGACTGCAGAGCCTCCTCGAGCACCCGTACCTTGCCAGCGACACGTACTCGCTGAACCTTTCGATCACTAACTATGGCAATGCCAGCCGAATCGTAGCCTCGGTACTCGAGCCGCTTCAGACCTTCGACCAGGATGGGCGCGACATCGCGCTGTGCGACAGCTCCAACTATTCCACACATGTAGGGTGCTATTCCGTCGTTGAAAAGTTATTCATAGTTGAGGGCCGTTCGCCGGAGCGCCGTGATCCGGCTCGCTTGGCTGCTGCAACTGATCGGCAATCCATTGTCTGGCTAGTATGTTTTGGTTAGGGGTAATCAGGTGATTGACCGTTTTCAGATATTCCCGCGCGCCACGATTACCCTGCCTGCTCGCTTGGAACAGCCAACCGTATGCCTTCACATTGTCCCGCCGGACTCCCCAGCCTCGCAGGTAAAGGACACCGAGATTGCGCTGCGCATCGGCGTTCGACGCACGTGCCGCACGCTCGAACCATTGTGCCGCTGCACCAAAGTCGCGGTCGACCCCTAGCCCCAGATAGTAGTGAATTCCGATGAAATTAATTGCGGCGCCGTCACCGTTATCGGCGCGCGCGGTGAATGTCTTAAAAGAGGCGTCATAGTCGCCCGCTCTGAATTGACGGAGACCATCCTCATCGTTAGCGCAGGCAACCAAACCGAATAAGGCGAAGAGCAGCGCCACGGCCTCACGGCGCATGGACATCCTCCGCGGCCTCCCGTCGGCTCGCAACTTCAGGTTCGGCTTTTTCAACTTGCTCGCGCTACCCGTATGCACGGCGCCCACACTCAGGGGTTCCGTCCCGCGCCAGGCTTCGCCAGACACGCGGTAGACTCAGAAGCTCAGGCGATTGAAGTTGAATGGTCGGGGCGAGAGGATTCGAACCTCCGACCCTCTGCACCCCATGCAGATGCGCTACCAGGCTGCGCTACGCCCCGACAAGACTTTCAAACGGCCACCGCCCAGGCTGGCGCTCCGGGGCGTCGATAGGGTAGATGGATTCCATCCAGCTGACTACCGCTTTGCACTGATATCCGCAGGTCGTTAATCGTATCTTGCGGAGGTCGCGTGTAAATCAGCGTCGTAGGATGTCGAGCACCTCTTCGAGTTCTATGCGCAGCTGGCGCACGATCTGCTGGCTCATGCTCGAATCAGCCTTGACTTCGTCACCCGACAATTTCTGACGGGCGCCGCCGATAGTAAATCCGTGCTCATAAAGGAGACTGCGGATCTGCCGGATCAGGATCACGTCCTGGCGCTGGTAGTAACGCCGATTGCCGCGCCGCTTGATTGGCTTGAGTTGAGGAAACTCCTGCTCCCAATAGCGCAGGACGTGCGGCTTGACCGCGCACAGTTCGCTCACTTCGCCAATGGTGAAGTAGCGCTTGCCTGGAATGACGGGCAGTTCGTTATTGTTCGATGCTTCCAGCATAGGCTTCTACTCTGGCTTTTAATTTCTGACCGGGCCTGAACGTCACGACACGACGTGCAGTGATTGGAATCTCCTCACCGGTCTTGGGATTCCGCCCGGGCCGCTGGTTTTTATCGCGGAGGTCGAAGTTGCCAAATCCGGACAATTTGACTTGTTGCCCTGCTTCCAAAGACATGCGGATTTCTTCGAAAAAGGCCTCGACAAGTTCCTTAGCCTCGCGCTTGTTGAGGCCCAAGTCCTCAAACAACCGTTCAGCCATTTCGGCTTTCGTCAACGCCATCGAATTAGTCCCTCAAGGTTCCCCCAACGCGCTCACGCAGCTGCGCGAGCACGCGCCTTACCGCCTGCTCGACCTCTTCGTCGGTAAGAGTGCTAGAAAGGGCCTGAAAAATCAAGCCTAAAGCCAGGCTTTTTTTGCCGGAATCAATACCTTGGCCTCGATATACGTCAAATAACTGCAGGTCGCGCAGCAACTCCCCAGCCGCTTCGCGGGCAACGTCCAAGCACGCCGCAGCACTCACCGCTTCGCCGACCACCACTGCAATATCGCGCCGAACGGCCGGAAATTTCGATATCGGCTGGAACTGGGCGGCTTCCGCAAAGACTATGTCCTGACAATCAATTTCAAAAAGAAACAAAGGCTTGTCGAATCCCAAGCGGCCACCTAGGGCCGGATGCAATGCCCCGACGTGACCGATGACCAGGCTATTTCGAACGATCGCCGCCGACTGGCCAGGCTGCAACCCTGGATGGGTCGCGGGCACAAATGCAACTCGGTCCTGGTGCAAAATCTGCAATAGAGATTCAATATCTTGTTTAATATCGTAAAAATCCGTATCGCGAGCAGTATCCGACCACTGCATGCGAACCGCGGGTCCGATGCGTAGTCCGGCGATCTGATTGGATTGATGCAACATCGTTGCGTCCTGACGAAACACCACACCGAGTTCAAACAGACGGATGTCGTCGACTTGACGATTGCGATTGTGCAGCGCCGCCGCAACCAGTCCCGGCCACATCGAACGTCGCAACACCGACATCTCGCTGGAGATGGGATTCGCCAGAACCACCGACTCAGCGTCGGGCTCGAAGGCTTTCGCCAACGCGGGGTCGATGAAACTGTAGGTGATGGCTTCAAAATAACCTCGTGCACTCAGCGTGCCGCGCGCCCGGGCTTCGAGAGGGCTCGAAGAATCGCCTAGGGCTGGCACACCCACAGTCCGGGGTAGGCGCACAGGAATAGCGTCATAGCCCTGAATGCGTGCGATCTCTTCAACCAAGTCGGCTTCGATCGCGATGTCGAAGCGAAAAGGCGGTACATCGACCCGCCACGGTATCGCGTTATCGTCGACTTTCATTTCCAGACCACGCAGGATTGCTACCATTCGTGCGTGCGGCACGGCGATTCCAAGCAAGCGCTCGACAGCTGTCGGCCTGAAGCTGACGCGGACCGGTGGCCGCTGGGCAGCGTCGCAACGGGTGACCCTACAAGGCCCGGCTAGGCCACCGCAGATGTCAAGAATCAGGCCGGTAGCCCGCTCGATCGCGCGCGCCTGCGCACTCGGGTCTACGCCGCGTTCGAAGCGCTGCGAGGCGTCGGTATGCAAACGGTAGCGCCGCGCCGCGCCCGCCAGTCGGACCGGCTCAAAAAAGGCACTCTCCAGGAACACATTAGCGGTTTCGGCCGAAACCGCTGTGCCGGCACCGCCCATGATGCCCGCCAGCGCGATCGGGCCGCTGCGGTCAGTGATTAGAACACTGCCGGCATTGAGTTCAATTTCGCTGTCGTCCAGTAGCGCGATGCGCTCGCCTGTGCGTGCTTCGCGCACCACGATAGGCCCGGACAATTTGTCCAGATCGAAGGCGTGCATCGGCTGCCCTAACTCCAGCATCACGTAGTTGGTGACGTCGACCAACGGATGTATGCACCGCACGCCGGACCGGCGCAGCCGTTCGCTCATCCACAGCGGCGTGCGGGCCTGGCGATTGATACCCGTGATTACTCGACCGGCATAGACCGGACAAGCCTGCGGAGCCGAGAGTTCGACATCCAGCGTCCGGGCGGACGCCGCCGGCACCGGCAAGACAGCGGCTGATTTCAGGCTTCCGGCGTACAGCGCGGCAAGATCCCGTGCGATGCCGCTTACGCAGAAACAATCGCCGCGGTTGGGGGTAAGGTTGATCTCTAAAACGCAATCATCAAGTTGCATCAGTTCACGCAGCGCAACTGCAACTGGCGCTTCGTCTGGCAGCTCGATAATGCCGTCGTCGTCGTCTCCGAGACCTAGTTCGTTGGCTGAACACAACATGCCGGCCGACTCGATGCCGCGGATCATGCTCCGTGTCAGCGTACGGGTGCCAGGAATTTGCGCTCCTGGCGGCGCGTAAGCGGTTTTCAGCCCAAGGCGGACATTCCGCGCGCCGCACACCACCTGGTGGCTGTCGCGTCCGTCGAATACCGCGCACACGGTCAAATGCTCGGCATTCGGGTGACGTGCAACGGCGCGGATTTCGGCCACCACCACGCCAAACAGCGCCGGCGCAACAGGGACAAGCCCCTCGACTTCCAGGCCGGCCAAAGTCAAACGTTCAGCGATCGTGGCCGTATCGTCCGCCGGATCGAACCATTCACGCAACCATCGCTCACTGAGTTTCATCGAGGAATGCCCGCAGTCAGCGCCGCCATCAGGCGAACTGCCGGAGGAACTGGATATCGTTTTCGAAGAACAATCTCAGGTCCGAAATGCCATGACGCAGCATCGCCAAGCGTTCAACACCGAGACCGAAAGCGAAGCCCGTATATCGTTCGGCATCGACGCCGACCTTGCCCAGCACGCTGGGATGCACCATGCCGCAACCCATCACTTCCAGCCAGTTGCTGATGCCGTGCTTGGATTCGAGCTTGATGTCGACTTCCATGGACGGTTCGGTGAAAGGGAAATAAGAAGGTCGATAACGAATCTTGAGGTCATCACGGGCAAAAAATGTCTTCAGAAACACATCGAGTGTGCCCTTCAGATCCGCCATCGTCACCCCCTCGTCGATGCACAGACCTTCGACCTGATGAAACATTGGTGAATGGGTTTGATCGTAATCGCATCGGTAGACCCGCCCCGGCGCGATGATGCGCAGCGGTGGTGGCCGGTGTTCCATCACCCGAATCTGCACCGGCGAGGTATGGGTACGCAGCAAACGCCCATCGGTCAGGTAGAAAGTATCGTGCATCGCCCGCGCGGGATGATGAGCTGGAATATTGAGCGCCTCGAAATTATGGAAATCGTCCTCGACTTCCGGACCGCGGGCGACATCGAAACCGGCGTGCCTGAAAATAGTTTCGATGCGTTCGATGACCATGCTGATCGGGTGAATGCCGCCACTGACAGTGCCTCGCCCAGGCAAAGTCACATCGATGTGTTCGCTACGCAGACGCTCGTCAAGATGGGCCGCTGCCAACGCCGCACGATGCTCATCGAATTGATCGCTGACACGTTGCTTGGCATGGTTGATAGCTTGACCGGCGGCCGGACGCTGATCGACGGGCAAGCCACCGAGCGTCTTTAACAGCGCGGTGATATGCCCCTTTTTGCCGAGGTAACGCACGCGCAATTCGTCGAGTGCAGCGAGATCGGTCGCCGTCGCGAGCGCGGCGGTCGCTTCTTGCACGATGGCTTCGATGTCGCTCATGCGAGGGGCTGCGCAGGCTGGAAAAAGAAAGGGGAAAGGTTAGCCCTTTCCCCCATACCTGTGGCTATCGGGCCTGGCCGGCTTTTAAGCGGCCAGGGCGACTCTGGAACGTTCCGCCAGGGCACTGAATGCCGTAAGGTCGTGCACCGCGAGGTCGGCCAGCACCTTGCGGTCAACCTCGATGCCGGCGCGCGCCAGGCCATTGATGAAACGTGAGTAGCTCAACCCGAATCCGCGCGCGGCGGCATTGATTCTCACGATCCAAAGGGCGCGGAACTGACGCTTACGCTGACGGCGATCGCGATAGGCGTACTGACCCGCCTTGATCACCGCCTGCTTGGCAACGCGGTAGACATTCTTGCGGCGGCCCCGGTAGCCCTTGGCCAGCTCGATTACTTTCTTGTGCCGGGCATGTGCCTGGACACCACGCTTGACTCGTGCCATTGCTAATAAATCCTTCGCTCTACCTTCTTACAGCCCGGGCAACATCTGTCGCACGGATGCCTCGTCGGCGTGCGCGATCAGGGCGCCATGGCGCAGCTGGCGCTTACGCTTGGGGCTCTTCTTCGTCAAAATATGACGCTTGAACGACTGCCGGCGCTTGATCCGGCCACTACCGGTTTTAGTAAACCGCTTGGCGGCGCCGCGATTGCTCTTCATTTTCGGCATCATCAATTCTCCACTGGCCGTCAGCTTCGCTTCGGCGCGATGACCATGACCATCTGACGCCCTTCGAGCTTCGGGAATTGCTCTACGTTTCCTAACTGTCCGAGGTCGCTTTCGACCCGTTGCAGCATCTGGGCGCCCAATTCCTGGTGCGCCATTTCGCGGCCGCGGAAGCGCAACGTAACCTTGACCTTGTCCCCTGTTTCGAGAAAGCGCTTCAGATTACGGAGTTTGATCAGGTAGTCACCCTCGTCTGTTCCTGGTCGGAATTTTATTTCCTTGACCTGGATTTGCTTCTGCTTACGCTTGGCGGCATGGCGTTTCTTGCTCAAATCGAACAAAAACTTGCCAAAGTCCATCACCCGGCAGACAGGCGGCTCAGCAGTGGGCACGATCTCGACCAGATCGAGTTCGTGGGTTTGTGCTTCGAGCCTCGCAGCTTCGATTGCAACGATTCCGAGGTTCTCACCGTCCGCGCCAATCAGGCGCACTTGTGGACAGCTAATATCCCCGTTAACCCGGTTCTTTTTGTCGGCGGCTATACCTCAATCCTCTAAAATGCTTTGGCTGCGCTGCGCAACTTCCTCGCGGAGCCGATCGATGAAATGTTCTACTGACATTTCACCAAGATCAGCACCGCTTTGCGCTCGCACGGCCACGGTTCTATGACCCATCTCACGCTCGCCTATGACGAGCAGATAGGGGATACGCTGCAGGGTGTGCTCGCGGATTTTAAGCCCGATCTTCTCGTTTCTCAAGTCCGCGTCGCATCGGAATCCTTGATTTTTCAGGATTTCCGCAACTTCTGTGGCCCATGGCCCGTGATGTTCAGTAATACTGAGCGCGATTGCCTGTATCGGCGCCAGCCAGGCCGGGAAGCGCCCCGCATGATGTTCGATAAGAATGCCGATGAATCGCTCCATGGAGCCGAGGATGGCGCGATGGATCATGACTGGCACATGGCGCTCGCCGTCGTCGCCGACGAATTTGGCACCCAGCCGTTCCGGCATTGAGAAATCTACCTGCACCGTTCCGCACTGCCAGGTCCGCGCCAGACAATCCTTAAGCGTGAATTCGATTTTGGGGCCGTAGAACGCGCCCTCGCCCGGTTGCACGCGGAATTTGAGGCCCTTAGTGGTGAGCGCCAGTTCGAGAGCGGCCTCGGCCTTGTCCCATAAGTCATCAGCGCCGACACGCTGTACCGGACGCAGCGAGAGCGCCACTTCGATATCGCTGAAGCCGAAGGCAGCATAGACCTCGTAGGTCATGTCGATAAGGCGACTGACCTCGGATTGCAGGTCGCTCTCGGCGCAGAAAATGTGTGCGTCGTCCTGGGTGAATCGTCGAGCCCGCAATAAACCGTGCAGCGTGCCGGAGGGCTCGTTGCGATGCACGATGCCAAACTCAGCGATACGAAACGGCAGATCCCGATAGCTGCGCAGGCCGGTGTTGAAGATCTGCACGTGCCCGGGACAGTTCATCGGCTTAACGGCGTACTCGCGATTCTCCGAGCTGGTCGCAAAGATCATGTCGTGGAACTTGTCCCAGTGACCGGACTTCTCCCACAGCGAACGGTCCAACACTTGGGGGGTGTGGACCTCTCGATATCCCGCGTAGCAAACGTCGCGTATATAGCGCTCGACCAGGCGATAGAGGGTCCAGCCCTTTTCGTGCCAGAACACCATGCCAGGCGCTTCCTCCTGGAAATGGAACAGGTCCAGGCTACGGCCGAGCTTGCGATGGTCGCGCTTTTCGGCCTCTTCGATGCGCTTGAGATAGGTCTGCAGATCCTTCTTATCGGCCCACGATGTACCGTAAATCCGTTGCAGAACCTCGTTGTTCGAATCACCGCGCCAGTAGGCGCCGGCGATCTTGGTGAGCTTGAAAGCCTTGAGGCGACCAGTGCGGGGCACATGCGGACCGCGGCAAAGGTCGACGAAATCGCCCTGCCCATAGAGCGAAATCTCCTGATCTGCGGGAATGGAGGCGATTATCTCAGCCTTATAGGTCTCGCCCAGCCCGCGAAAGAAGCCGACCGCGTCGTCGCGCGCCATGACCCGGCGCTCGACGGCTATGTCTGCTTCGGCCAACTCTTCCATGCGCTTTTCGATGCGCTCAAGGTCTTCCAGGTTAAAAGTCCGCTCATAGGCGAAGTCGTAATTGAAACCATCATCGACGACCGGGCCGATCGTAACCTGGGCGCCCGGATAGAGCTGCTTGACTGCCTGGGCGAGCAGATGGGCCGTGCTGTGGCGGAGGATTTCGAGGCCGGCCTCGTCCTTCGGCGTAATGATGGACAGTTCGCAGTCGCGCTCAATGAGATAGGAGGTATCGACCTCCCGGCCATCGACTCGTCCGCCAAGCGCGGCCTTAGCCAGACCAGCACCGATGGCAGATGCGACCGCAGCGACGGTCACCGGTGCATCGAAATGCTTTTTGTTGCCGTCGGGAAGGGTAATCGCAGGCATACCTAAAGTCTCCGTGGCCTATACGAGCGGCCATCGAATGGGCAGGGGATGAGCAACACAGGGAGCGCCGCGAGACCAGCAGCA
>JANLSI010000864.1:0-3125 GCA_031362345.1 Pseudomonadota bacterium | reverse complement strand
GTGCGCGGCGCGGCGACCTGACATCCTATGGTGTGTTCAAGCCCTTCCAGCACCTGTTAGCCGGCATCAGGACAGACCTCGACTCCTTCCACGAGACCGAGGCCCACGCACTCATGCTCGACGGATACGCCATGGCAAGGTGCGGCCTGCAAGTGGAAATACGTGGGTTCGCGTCTGTTCCTTGCACTCATGATTGGCGTTTCAAGCAACCGGCCTTACAACTCGGCGATGCCAGCGTCACCAATACTGACGCGCTCACCCGGCTGTTGGGTGTCGCGGGCAACACGTTCTTCAAGATCTGGGCACTGGACGCGCGCTTGCGGATGCTGGCGAAGGTGGTCGGCCTGATCGGCGGTCTTGCATTGCTGGTGGCGATAATCAACTGGCGCGACGCGCCACTGATCTCACCGAAGGGCCTGATCGTCGCTGCTGGGCTAGGCGCGCTGGGCTATGGTCTCGGCAAGCGCGGTTTAGGTTGGCTGCTGAAGGTCGCCAATCTGCCCAAGACCGCCCATCAACTGCTGATCGGCGCCGGGCTGTGTGTCTTCGGCTGGCTCGCCACCAATGCGCATCTGCGTTGGTTCGACCCGCGCTACTTGCGATCGGGCAAAATTAATCGAGACGATTAGCCGCGACTGATATTCGAGCGCACCGCGATGACCTGGCGCCAACCGAAAGTCCGATTGCTCCTAGGTCAGCGCATCCAGCTCTTCGACGATGAGCTTGAATTCAGTCGCCTTGTCCCTGTCTTTGAGTGCCGCAACCGTGGTCTTCAGATCGTTCAAGGTCGATTGCAGTTGCCATACGGCCGCACCTTCAGTGCGGACGAGGTCGGCCAATTCCCGGGCTTTGTCGACGTCACCGGCCAGGAACGCCGCCCCGAGCAAAGTCGGATTCAGCCAGGGATCGGCCGCCCGGCGGGCGCGAGCACGTTCACACGCGACCTGGGTGATGGCCGCCGCGGTGCGGGCGCGCTCGTCGTCGCCCTTGCGCCCGCGCTCGCGGTAGAGCAGCGGCAGATTGCACGCGGGATAGTAGTCATTCAGATCGAGTCGCATGCCGGCTTCGTATTCCTTGATTGCGAAGTCGAGATACTGGCGCTTGCGCACCGCATCCTGTTCGCCCTGCCAGAGCTTCTTATAGCGACCACCCAGCAGGCCGCGCCGCTCCGAGCTGTCGCCAGCGGCCTGAATCAAGGCCTGCAGGCCGCCGATAGCGGCGAGATGATCGCCATCCTTGGACTGCGCCAGCGCGCGCTGCTCCTTGACGACGGCAAGCTCGGTGAACTGCGCGGGTAACTGATCGATGTAGTCCATCGTGGTGTGCCAATCGCTGCAATCCCGCAGCAGGGTCAGCAGCTCAAGCGCGACCGCATTGGGCAGCGGCTTGCCACCATCGCACACACTGTCACGCAGAGCGCGCGCTCGAGCAGCACGATCCGCCGGCGGTGCGGCGCGTGTGGCGGCAACCTCCGCCTGGAAGCGCGAGATCTCCTCCATCGCCGCGCGAAACGAGGCCGCATTCGACCGATCCAGTTCCGGATAGCGCGGCAGCGCTTGGTAAACCGGCGAGATGCCCAACATGAGCTTGGGTATCCATTCGGCGAGCTTGCGAATGATGGCGTCCGCTGCGACATCATCGATATATTCGGCTGGCAAGGGATAGCGAAGCTGCCGCATCTGATCGATATCGAACAGGGGCTTTGCCCAATCGGCGCCGATCAGGACGCAGCCCTGCCGATTGGCCGTGTGGCGGATACCGACCTCGTAATAGACGTTGGCGTTGCCGACACTGACGTCCGCGAGTACGAGGTCGGACAGCGCTAGGCGCTCAATCATCTCGTTGATGATCAAAGCACCGGCGTCCTGGTCCGCCCGCACTGCCTCATAGCCGAGCTGCGTGATGGCGGGGCGCAGCGCGGCATCCCACAGGCGATTGAAGTCAACTTTGTCCGGCGCCTTGCCATCAGCCGACAGCTGCGTCGGCTTGACCCCGAAGGGCATGATCATGAAGCAGATTGGGCGAACCATGGTCGTGTACTCCATTTCGCGAGACGCAACTGGCGAGTACGCGTGCAGCGCTTGATGGCCTAGCGTAGCGCATACACCGGGGCGACGCGCTGCCTCAGTCCGCGCGTCCATCGCCCGCCGCCCGCTTCAAGGTCGACAGTTCTCATCGAACTTGAAGGTCTCATGCAGCCGTCCTTTGATGTCGTAGATGGCTGCCGGAAAATTATCCTCAATGAAGGCGGTCGTCACTTTCCACGAGTCACACAGCTCCTGCAGGCGTTTTTCAGCAAGCTGCTGGCGATCCAGTGCGAGGGCCGCGTTGTGCCGCGCGACACCGCGTTGCTGCCAAGCGACCGCGGTCAGCACCGCTAACACCAACATCGCCGCAACGGACAGGCGTCGGACCTTGCGGCTTTGGCGGACCTCTTCGCCTGCCAGGTCGTTTTTCGCTTTGCCATGCAGCGGTGCCGCGAGATCAAGCACGGCGTCGAGGAAGCGTTGGTTATGCAAGCCAAGATCTGCGGGCGCGCTCGCCCAGCGCAGGTCAACGAACAAGGGTTCCTCTCGCCATCGGCCAACCAAGACATCAGGAATAGCAGAACTCCGTGCCGGGTCAAAGTCGCCGAGTATTTGATCCCAGACCAGATCTCCCGCACTCAGTACGATGAGCAGTGTCGCGCTCGAACGGTTCGCGAGCCACCACACTATTTCCTTAGTGACCCACTCGGAGCGCGCGGCCTCAGGCGAGGCCAGCAGGATGAAGTGCGCAGACTGCGTAAGCGCGGACTCAATCGCGCCCCACAACGAAGGCGTCGCGGCCAGCCCGGTTTTGTCGCGAAAGACATTGAGTGCACGCAACCGGTAAAACGGCTTTGCCAGGCGGTGCAGAGCGGACTGCAGCGCTGGCGCCAAGCGCGCATCGGCAGCATGGCTGTAGGAAATGAACGCGTGATACGCCATGGCGCTGGTCCTGATCTTCCACCGGTCGGGGCGCGCGATGCGTGGCCCAGTTCCAGTGCGCTGCGGGAACAACCGCGTGGCGGGTCTGGGCGCCGATTGACACGGCCTTTATTGCTTCATGCCTTCTTCACCTTTGCCTGGCGAATAGTGATAGCA
>JANLSI010000859.1:0-1895 GCA_031362345.1 Pseudomonadota bacterium | reverse complement strand
CGTCCTGCGGCCGGTAGCGGTCGCTCGAAAACCGCAGCCCCAGTCCCAGCCCCAGGTATCGCCGTCGAGCCGCCGCCCTCTGCGATGCGCAGCGCTGCCTTAGCCGGCGACATCAGCGTTGCGGATCATCGCCCAATGCGTCCACCACAAGTAGAACATCGCGCTGAATGCGATCACGATCATTGGGATGACGCTGGCATGCAGCGGCACGAACCCCGCAGGATGTCTCTCCAGCACGAAATACAAAGCGACGATGCGTAGATCTTTCTGCACGTAGACCGCCGCCGTCGCCAGGCCGACCAGCTTGCGTCGCCACGACGCGCTGCTTGAGCTTGATTGCGATGGGATCGGTGCGTTGATCACACCTGTCCAGCCGTCCCCAGAAGTAGCCGCGTGTGTAGCCCGTCGTGTCCAGCCAGTTCGGCACGCCGGGGTCCGTCGATGGGATCACGAGTCGATAAGCACCGTCACGATCGGCCCTGGCCGTAAATCCGTTCAGTCCAATCTGGCGGTTCATGAACTCGAGGGTTTGTGACAGTTCGTTGGCCAGATGCAGATTCCAGAAGCGGCACTGGCCAGGGCGCAGTTCGACGATCAGTGCCTCGTCCCCCGCAAGATCGAAGCGCCCCCGCAGGTAGATCTGGGTGACCCGGCCGCCCTGATCTTGAGTCATGTCGAGCAGCTCGATCTTGCCGGCATCGGCCTTGGCGTCCTTACCCACACCGATTCATCTTGACCCAATGCTCAGCCCACGCGGGAATCTGCTGCAAAGCCGTGTGGATATCAGCTGCGCTGTCGCGTGGCTTCGCGGCCGGACGATCGAGGCGCTCGATGGCGATTGCATGAAGCCGGCGCCAAGTGCGGAGTAAATGAAGCGGAACAGTTCCTGGCGTAACATCGGCTCGGGTTGTGCTGCGCGAGCAGCGCGTCCCGTTCCGTGTCGGTCTAGGCTGCCTGACTTGTTGCCGCGCACAGTAGGAGCGCGCAGAAGAGCATACGGAGCAGGAACGAAAAGCTTATCAACGGACCTCCGCAGTCCAGCTATTTACCGTGAGTCTAGCAGCCGAGTGTGTCGTTCCCATGGCAGGCTTTCGCGAGGTGCTGCGCATTCTGTCGCCGCGCCTGGCTGTTAACGAGGCGAGGCCGCGACCCCGAACAGTGGGAGATTTCGTTTACGATATTGAACACTACACACGAAGCAAGGGGAGCCTCCCATGTCCAGCCAAGCACGATCACCCGCTGCCGGTACTGCATTGCCTGTCGATAGCCTGGGCTTCGACGCCCAACGTCTTGGCCGCGTACGCGATGCGGTGCGCGCCGACATCGACGCCGGCCGCTGCCATGGCGTTGCGATGCGGGTCGCCCGCCGTGGCCAGGTGGTGCTCGACATTACCGAGGGCTATGCCGACCGCGCCGCTGGGCGCGCCCTCGGTCACGACGCGGTCTTCGCCACCATGTCGGTAGCCAAGCAGTTCACCAACGTACTGGCCTTGTCACTGGTCGAGCGGGGCTTGTTGAAGCTGCATGCGCCGGTCGCGGAATTGATCCCGGAATTCGCCACGCTCGGCAAGGAGAAGGTCAATCTCTTTCATCTACTAACCCACACCAGCGGCATACTGTCGGCTATCCCGCCAGTTCCACCGCAGGTGTTGATGAACATCGAGAAGCTGGTGGAATTCGCTTGCGGGTTGCCCTTGGAATCACAGCCCGGCGAACGGGTTAACTACTCCATCCTGCTCGGCCATACCATCATCGCCGCGCTGTGCCTGCGCGCTGACGGCCGCGGCCGCAGCTATACCCAGATGCTCAAAGAGGATGTCTTCGAACCGCTGGGTATGGGCGACACCAGCCTCGGGCCGCGCGAGGATCTGTTGCTGCGTTTTTGCCCGGTAAAG
>JANLSI010000853.1:0-1770 GCA_031362345.1 Pseudomonadota bacterium | reverse complement strand
CGCTGCTGTGTATCGTGCTCGCCGGCGATGCGCGTCTGCTCGACAAGCTGCGCCGCGAGGAGTTGATCCCGCTCGGCAGCCGCATCCGCACCCGCCTCGCCACCGGCGTCGCGACCCGCGAAGAACTCTTAGCCTGCCTCGAGCATCTGCTCGCCGCCGCCGGCAATCCCACGCTGATGACCCAAGAGCTACGCCATACGCTCGTCGACCACGCCGCCGGCAATTACCGCATCTTCATCGGCATGGCCGCTGAGTTGCTCATGACCGCCGCGCAACGCGACATCACCGTGCTCGATGAAAAACTCTATCTGCAGGTCTTTGCTGCACCGGAAACGCAAAAAACGCGACGCGCCACAGCGGGGGCCCGCTGACATGCACAACGATACCGAGCCCTTCGTCTTCCCCGAGCTACCCGATGAGGCCGTCGTCGCCCTCAACGGCTTCCTCGAAGACTTCTATACCGCCTTCCAGAACCATTACTTCGCCCAAATGCACCGCTGGTACCACGAGCGCGATCAGCGGCCGCCTGATGACGGGCAAATCCTGTTGCCTCTCGACCCAGCGTTCTGATCTGCGCGCGTGACCGTGGTGGCGGCACTGCGGTCATCTTCGTCGACGTCCCATCATCAATCGTGAAAATCGGTCCATCAAATCGACTGACCGCTCTCAGTAGCGCCGCTACCTCATCCGTGCTCAGCGGTGAGAGGTAGGGACGAGTGCTATACGAGTCGGTGGCAATACACCGCCTCGCGCCCCTGGGTGAGTCGACTATCCGTACGCGCAGATCAGACCGACTTAGCCTTCCGTCTCATGCATCCGATGCCTACTAGGCCCACGCAAGCAAGTGCCACTGACCCAGGTTCTGGGATCGGGTTAGAAGAAACATTGACGCTAGCACCGTCCGCCAACTCCCCAGCGCTGGTGCCCACCTCGCCTAAGAACACAGCTTCGCTCCCAGTCAAAGTAACCAATGACGCGAAACCCAGTTTGAGGGACCCGCCATCGCCGAGAGTCAGCCAGCCAGACACGTTATCCGTATTGAATCCGGCAGGAAAAAAGCCGTCGAGCGAATTCAAGGTGGACAGCCCGGCATCGATGGCATTCACGGCGGACGATCCTGACGTTGGGCCCGGCCGTCCTAGTGTCGGAAGGAAGTCCGGATCGGCGGTCGCCCGAATGGTCCCGGTAGTGAAGTTAAAGACCGACGCGAATATACGATCGCCTGAGGTTGCAAAGCTACCGTCCAGGTCTAAGAAGGCGAAATCCAGGTCGAAGCCGGAAAAGACACCCGCTGATCCTCCCGTTCCGCTGTTGCTATCGGCGATAGAGACCGAGCCGATTTTGGTCAAACCGATTCCACCCAGCGCACCGCGAAAGATGGTGGTCTGGCCGGACACGCCTTCATTAGTGAAGGTCAGCGGAACGGCGCTCGCGGCAATGCTGGACAAGCCCAGCAGCAATGAAATGACTGTGCGTCTCATGGGATTTGCCTCTAACAGGAAAGCTTGTTTACCGGTCTGTGGTCGAGCGCCCGGCGACCTCGTCGCGCGCCTTGCGGCCGGACATTGGCCAACGGCACACCCCTAGAAGTTATGCAGCAAAATATGGGCCAGCGCGAAGTTAATGCGTGTTTTCAGAGAGTTGTAAACTCTCTCTCAGCACAACCGCAGCTGACGCTGAGCGATATGTAAAAAATCAAGACGGTCATCCCTTACATTCATCCCTTCTGCAACGGTAGAACCCCGAGGGCGTGGCCAATTAGTTTTGTCT
>JANLSI010000821.1:0-2628 GCA_031362345.1 Pseudomonadota bacterium | reverse complement strand
GGTGCAATCGATTGTGCTGCCCATTCAACTGATTGTCTTGCCATGCGTGATCCTGGTCTATTTCGCTGTGCAAACGCTGATGTCCCCAGGGCGACATATAGGGATTGTAGTAATGCGCCTCGCCGTGCTCGTCGCTGAGTTCTTCGTGCACGCCATCGTGGCGGTTTTCTAAAGCCCCGTGTCCCTGGCCGTGTTCCCACCCGAGTTGTTCATGCTCATCTTCGTGATCATCATCGAAGGCCAAGGCCGGTCCCGAGAAACCTATCGATAGGGCCGCCGATATCAACAGTGTTCGTAGATAGTTGCGCATCAATCGTTCCTCCCCTCGTTGTTTCTATGGGCGGTCTCTCTTTTAACTGAGTAACAGCAATTCATGACTCGAACATTAATTGAAAGCCACTGAATTCGCGCTGAACTCTCGCCGGAACAACCGTCGCAACAGGTGGAATTCTTACTCGGCGACCGCTCCAGCCAGAAACGACCGGAGAGGCTGGTTTTTCGCTTTCTTGTGTCAGCTATCTGGGAACGACAGTGCCCGTTCCTGGCCGGCAGCAGACTCTGCGCTGCGGCGCACCAAGTCACCGTCGCAGAGCGGCCCAGGTCTCCGAGTTCGGACGAATGCAGCCCCCTATCAAGCTCCGTAGACTCACCCAGTCGGGCCGTCTGCTGCGCTAATACAAGAGCGAATTCGGCTCGAGCCCGCAAAGTACGCGTCCATATAGCTCCACGTTCGTCTGCGGATGCATGATGGCGTGATTGGCGAGCCCCTGCATGTCCCACTGCAGGCGTTGGATCGGCACATTCGATTGAATAGCAGACGCGCCGCTCGCATGGAACAATGTGTCCACTGCTTCGCGTGCATAGCGCGTAGCGGCGCCGGCGTGCGCCCGGATCTTGACTCGAACCAGCTTCGGTAGCGTGCCGTTCGACTCATCGAGTAACGCGCACGCTCGACGCATGTGCGCGTCCGCAGATTCGATAGCTAGAGCCGCTTCTCCGACTTGCAGGTGCGTCACGGGTGCATCGATCTGACTGGTGTAGGTCGTGTACGTGATAGCGCGACCCGGCAGCCGCTCCAGGAACCGCTCAAGGGCGCCGCGCGCGATCCCGACGGGTGTACCGGCCGAATTCGCCGCCAGCACGGAAGCAAGCGGATGGTTGAAGTAGGGGTTGGCGGAGTTATGGCGCGAGGGATAGCGCGCTTCTATGATCTCGGGTAGGGGGAGCACACGATGCGCCGGCACGAAGATGTCTTTGGCGATGACCGTGCTGCTACCCGTCGCAGCCATACCGCTCGCGTGCCAATCGTCGAGCCGCTCAAGTTCCTGGCTACGCACAAGGCAGGCGTGAGGCAGGCCGAGCTCACCATTTTCCGTCAATAACGCGTTCAGCACCGTCCACGTGCCGCCGTGACCGCCGGTGTTATACCCCCAACGCCCGCTCACTAGAAAACCGCCGTTCTTGCGAGCCACCGTGCCGGTGGGTGAAAACACACCGCTCACACGGGGATCGCCGCCGTCGAAGATCTCCGCTTGCGCTTCGTCGGGAAATCCAGCCACGAGCCATGACATTTCACTCAATATGCTCGACACCCACGACGCGGACGGGCAGCCTCGCGCAATCTCGGAAATAACCTCGCTCTGCGTGACAAAATCGGCCTCGAAGCCGCCGAACCGCCGCGGCGCGGTCATGCGGAACACATCGGCTGCGGCAAGCGCATCGAAAGTTTCGGGCGACAAGCGCCGCGCCAGCTCTGCCGCTGGTGCTCGCGCGCGCAGTTCGGGCACTAGCGCTGCTGCTTGACGGACCAAGCGTTCTCTCACCGGTGAGCGATCCATTCCCCCTCCTGTTTCTGCTCTCGGTAATCGACCCGCGAACCTATGATTTTTTTTTGACTGACGGGTTCGAGGTCGACAGCCGTTGCCTTCGTCGAAATCGAGGCTCGTAGAGGTTGAATTCGGGTGCCAACAATCAGAACATCGCCACTGTTCGGCGGCCGCCAGTAGCGCCATAACGTGCTGCAACGCTGATCTCTTCCCGCTGCGGGGCGCTCCCTGCCGTGAAATTTGGAGCGTGTAGAGGAACTGCTGCGAATCGCCCCGCGTCGGAAATTAGACTAGCACGGCATCCAGGCGTGAGGAATGGAGCGGCCGGTTTCGCCAGATCTAGTGCCCGCGATAGAGCATACCGTATGACAGAAATTGGCCGGTCGAAGGCACTTGCCGCACTGCGGCGAAAAAACAGGCCGGCCGAGCGCATTAAACGCTAGGAACCCTCTCTGCGCAGCCCGACTCGCGCCGCCTGTACGGTCATCCCGAAGCGGGTGTAGCAATCGTGGGCACGGGCCAAGGCCTCTGCTCGTTCGGCATTTTGATTTTCTCGTTCCGCCAGGCGCGCACGCAGTTCGTGTAATTCACCTTCGTAGACACGCATCCCGGCGCGCGTTAACAACGCTTCGTATTCATCGAGGGTACGTAGGATATCGACGGCGGGCTCACCCAACAAAATCTGCGCGCGCGCTAGCACAACGTATACGTGGGGAATCCACATCGCGCCGGACTTCTGCATATAAACGACGCCCTCTTGCGCGGTCTCTCGGGCGGCCTGCACGTTTCCGAGTTCGAGGTG
>JANLSI010000770.1:0-2585 GCA_031362345.1 Pseudomonadota bacterium | reverse complement strand
CCACGCATTCAATCCACCATTCAGACCGGTTCGGCAGAGTTTCGCCGCTACTACGCACACAACCGCGGCCTGGCTCGCGAGCTCCATGAGAAGCAGCGCGCCGCGCGATTCGACCGGCCGCAGAAGGACATCGACCGGCTGGCTAACCACGGCAAGATGATGCCGCGCGAGCGCATCGAGAAACTGCTCGATCCCGGCACGCCCTTCCTCGAGTTCTCGACGCTATGTGCCAATATGGCCTACGACGGCGAAGCGCCGAGCGCGAGCGTCGTCACCGGCATCGGCATGGTGCAAGGTCGCGAGGTCATCATCAATGCCAATGACTCGAGCATCAAAGGCGGCGCCTGGTATCCGCTGACGGTCAAGAAGATTGTGCGTGTGCTGGACGTAGCGATCGAGAATCGCCTGCCGGTGATTCACCTGTGCGACAGCGCCGGTGGCTTCCTGCCGCTGCAGTCGGAGCTGTTTCCGGACAAATACATGGCCGGCCGCATGTTCCGTAATCAGAGCGTGCTGTCAAAGATGAACGTCAAACAGCTGTCCCTGGTGTTCGGCCATTGCACGGCGGGCGGCGCCTATATTCCCGCGTTGTCGGACTACTCCGTGATCGTGCGCGGTACCGGCGCGGTGTTCCTCGCCGGGCCGCCGCTGGTCAAGGCTGCGACCGGCGAAATCGTCACCGCCGACGAACTCGGTGGCTGCGATCTGCATACGCAGATCAGCGGCACCTGCGACTATCCGGCCGCGAGCGAAGAGGAAGCTATCGCCATCGGCCGTGAAATCGTCGCGCAATGGGAACAAACGCCGAAATGGAATCTGCAGCGCGACACTGTCGAGCCGCCCTACTACGACCCCGATGAGCTCTACGGCATCATCCCCAACGACATCAAGCGCGCGTTCGAGATGCGCGAAGTGATCGCGCGCATCGTCGACGGCAGCCGCTTCCATGAATATCAGCCAGCCTATGGCACAACCCTGGTGTGCGGCTACGCCAATATCTGGGGCTTCAAGGTTGGCATCCTTGCCAACAACGGCGTGCTGTTCAACGACAGTGCCTTGAAGGGCGCGCATTTCATCGAATTGTGTAATCAGAACAACACGCCGATCGTGTTCCTGCAGAACATTACCGGCTACATGGTCGGCCGCGAGTACGAGGCGCGCGGCATCTCCAAGGACGGCGCCAAGATGATCATGGCGCAGGTCGGCTCCCACGTACCGAAGTTCACCGTCATGTGTCACGGCTCCTTCGGCGCCGGCAATTACGGCATGTGCGGTCGTGCCTATGATGCACGCATGTTGTTCTCCTGGCCCAATCACAACATTGGCATCATGGGCGGCGAGCAAGCCGCCAAAACGCTGTCGGAAGTGAAGCTACGCCAACTCGAACGCCGCGGCGAAAAAGTCGAGCAGAGCGAACTCGACAGGGTCTACCACGAGACCCTGGAGGCCTATCAACACCAGATGTCAGCCTACTACGCGACCTCCGAGCTGTGGGACGACGGCATCGTCGACCCGGTCGATACCCGTAACGCGCTCGGTATGTCGATCAGCGCCGCCCTCAACGCGCCGCTGGGTCCGCAGGGCTATGGCATATTCCGCTTTTAAGCACGAATAATCGTCATTATCCGGCGACATCATTTTTTACAGGTAGCCTAGCGTACGGGACAGAATTGCACTTGCGAACGCCGTCCCGATTACCTAGCATGCGGCTTGAATGTGGCGCGGTGGATACCCCGCAGCCGCTGAGCGGAACTGCCACGCGCCAGCGTGGTGACCGGTTCACAGGAAGTACCCGCGTCGCGATCGTCTTCACGACAGTCGCCTGCGCAATGACCATAAATTCAGCGCGCCCGCCTCACCCCGCGGTCCGCAGCAGAGTCAAGAAAAGGAGCGACCATGAAGGGATTGAACTCAAACGCAAAAGCACAGGCGATGATGCTGCTCAAGATGGCGTGTAACGCCGGCGCCACGGCCGCAGCACTCGCCGCCCTACATGCCTGTTCCGCAGTCCGCGCCGGTGAAAATGCCGTCGACTGGAGCAACGCAGTAGCGCAACTGAAAGCGCTGGTCGCGACCCTGCCGAGTGCCGGCTTCGCCACCACGGATCTTGGCCTGGATCTGGTTGAAGAAGACGAAGGCGACGAACTCGCCGCCTGAGGGGTAGCGAGCGAGAGCGTTATTGTGGGTCCGACTTCAGTCGGACATACATTCCAAAGCCACTCGCCGCAGCATCGTCTTTGAATGTCCGACTGAAGTCGGACCCACACTAGCTCTCCGAAAAGCGGCGCCTTGCGCGCCGCTCTGGGTCTCAGAATCCGACCTGCAAGACCTTGTCGATAGCGGCAATCCCTGCCAACAGACTCAACCGATTGTTCTTCGTCAGAACCGTCAGCAAGCCGCGGAACAGGTCCGAAACGTTTCCGGGAAGCGCGACGCCGAGAGCGGTTGCCTTGGCACGCTTTCCGACCGCAGGGCTTGCGAGAAAGTTGGCTACTGCTGCGTTCTTGCTGAGAACGCCAGAAACGAACTCTTCCAGTTCTGCGCCAAGTGCATCGACCGCACCCGCATCGGACTGCTTGATCGCA
>JANLSI010000712.1:0-1869 GCA_031362345.1 Pseudomonadota bacterium | reverse complement strand
CCTGATCGTATTGCACGGCCAGCAAGGCACCGCGTCCGTCCTTCGACACCAGGCGCCCGACGAACAGGGGGTTGGCGAGGGCTTCGACGCGCAGCGCATCGGCCGCGGCTTGATCGGCAGGCAGCACACGCAAGAATTTGTTGATGTCGGTGGCGTCATCGTCTTTGACGCGAACGTTGAGCGCGGAGGCGAGACTATCGACGTGCTCGACACCAGGCATGCGTTCCAGGCGCTGGGTTAGACGCTTCAAGGCGGCCAGGCGCTGGGGGCTGAACAGATCGTCGGCCAGCCACGCAACCAGCAATACGTCGTCGGAGCCAAAGCGCGCGCGGACTTGTTGGTAGAGATCGAGCGCTTCGCTGTGCCGGGGCAGCAGCGCTTCCAGGGACGGGTCGATACGCACACGCGACTGACCGCTCTTGAAATCGTAGAGCGTGTTGAGCGCAGGCAACAGGGCCAGCAACACCAATAGCGCTACCGTGCGCGGCGAGCTGATTATGAGTTGCAGTAGGCGCACGGCAGAAATGGTGTCGGGTGGCTAGCGTCCTTGCCGCAACACCGCGTTGGAGAACTGCGAGTCGGGGATCTCTATGTCGGCCTCGGCGCTGTCGACCACCAGCACAGTGCGACTGTTCTGTTTGTGGTTAAGCATCACCACGCGATAGGGCGCCCAGCGCTCGCCGAGTTTCTTGACCATCGCGCGATCGAGCGACATCTCCTTCAACAGCTTGCCATTGTGGGCAAAGAACTGGGTCTGCATGGGTAGACACATTTCCTTGTCCAGTGCCGTTTGTATCCTTGAATAGGACGAGGCTTCGGGATCGGGAGTCGTTTCCAACACATAGGCCGCATGACCATCGACGTCCGCATCCGGGAGACGTTTCACCTCGCCGCTGGTGCCGATGTGCTGCAATTGCGCGAAGTCTTCGTAGCTGAAATCCGTGCCGAGCAGGGGGCCGGCAAGCGCCGCGCTATTGATGCGCCGCTCACGACGCAATTCGGGCGAATACATATTGATGGTCGGTTCAAGGCCAGCGGGGACTTCATTCATTACCACCGCCACGCCTTGATATTGGGCGGACTTCTCGATGCGAAAAAACACTTTCGATAGGCCATCGTCGCCGCGTTTCCAATACAGCACGCCGGACGATTCACGCGCGGCATCGGTGCTGTCGATGACTTGTACGGTCAATTGTTGTTTGAGGGTATGGCCGGGAATGGCGCGGTCGATACAGGCGCGAACCTCGGCGTCTTGGATGGCGGAGGTATCGGCGGCAAGGGCCGTGTTGCCGCACGAGAGCGCCATGCTGCCCATCACGACGAGCGCCGACCACAGCCCCAAGCCCTGAGTCGTCTTCATCCTTCGCTCCTCGTTCCGTGTTGCGTCTGGCGTTGGCCGTAGGATCGGAGCCTCGCGCCGGACGACGATGCAGGCTTGGTCCTGACCGAACCCGACAATAGCAAACTTGGCCCAGGGCTTGGTATTGTCGCGCTCAGTGGGAAGCTCTGGCGTTCTATGGCAACTCAGCGACTATTCGGGATCCGCGCCGTGGGTGGGCGTCGCTTCGTGCAGTGGGCGCTGTTTTCCATCGTGCTGAGCGCGGTACTGCTTGAAAGTCCCTTAGGTCAACGCCTGGAGTCGGAGCTCGGTTTGCGCTGGCTGTACCAGACCCGCGGCGCGCTGCCGCGGCCCAGTGACGTGGTGCTGGTGACCATGGACGACGCCACGGCCAATGCGCTCGGCACAGACGTCAGTGTTGAAAGCTGGCCACGTACCTTGCACGCCTGTCTTATCGATCATCTGACCAAGATGGGCGCGGCCGTCATCGTCATGGACGTCAATTTCGAGAGTGTTGCGCGCCACGATCC
>JANLSI010000883.1:0-4930 GCA_031362345.1 Pseudomonadota bacterium | reverse complement strand
GTCAACGCCGGCCGCGCATCATGGGTTGCAGCGCACCGCTGGGCAAGTGATCAAGATCATTTGTGCGCTGCGTCAAGCACCCACACAGACACTCAATAAGTCGGCGGATCGATATCCGGTAATTGTGTGTCGGCGGTTTCGATCAGGCTATGCGTGGCATCGACAGCGCGCTCGGCAGCACTGCCACGATCGAAGCGCGCCAGATGAAACAGCGCATCGCCTTCGTTGATCAGCGGCAGACTGGTCTGGCCGATGATGATGCCGTCGTATTCGCAACGGACTTCCTCTTCCAGCGTACCGAAGGGATCGGAGATCACGCCCAGTCGATCGCCGCGCCGCACGCGTTGACCGAGTTTGACTTCGATGCAATGAATACCGCTGCGTGCAGCACGCACCCAGCGCGTATGGCGCGCGACCAAGGGCTTGGGTCCATCGTCGCGGTGCCGGCGCGCGGGCAACATGCCCAGCGTGCGCAAGGCGTTCATCACACCCTGCAGACCAATGCGGATCACCTGTTCATTGAAACGCAGTCGCTCACCGCCTTCGAACAACACCACCTTCACGCCCAGTTCGCCCGCCGCCTGGCGTAAAGAGCCATCGCGGGTATTGGAGTTCAGCACTACCGGCACCCGAAAGCTGTGCGCCAGCCGCAAGGTCTCCTTGTCATCGAGATTGGCGCGGATGTGCGGCAGATTGTTGCGATGGGCCGCAGCGGTATGCAGATCGATGCCGTAGTCGCATTTGGCAGCGATTTCGCGCAGAAAAAGCTGTGCCACGCGCGAGGTCAGCGAGCCGCGCTCCGAGCCCGGAAAGGAGCGATTCAGATCGCGCCCATCGGGCAGGTAACGAGTTTGATTGATAAAGCCGAAGACATTGACGATGGGAATGCAGATCAAGGTGCCGCGCAATTGGCGCAGCGTGCTGTGCTGGCGCAGCAGACGATGAATGATCTCGATGCCATTGATCTCGTCGCCGTGAATGGCAGCGCAGACAAACACCGTCGGGCCGTCCAGCCGTCCGCGCACGACCTCAACGGGCATGGCGAGCGGGCCATAGGTATAGAGATCGGCGAGCGGAAACTCAATCTTGACCCGCGTGCCAGCACTGACAGCGGTGCCGGCGATGAGCAGCGGCGCGCTAGCCACCCGCTCAACCGCGGCCGCGGGTCTTGGTCGTACAGCCCACGCCCTGGCTTTCCAGGAACTCGATGATCTGGCCGGCGATGTCCTTGCCCGAAACCTGCTCGATGCCGTGTAAACCTGGCGAAGAATTGACTTCCATAATCACCGGACCGTGATTGGAGCGCAGTAGATCGACGCCGCAGACATTCAGCCCCAAAGTCTTGGCCGCACGCTGCGCGGTGGAACGCTCCTCGGGCGTGATCTTGACCGCGCTGGCCGCGCCACCACGATGGAGGTTGGAACGGAATTCCCCCGGTGCACCGGAACGCTGCATGGAGGCCACCACTTTGCCGCCTATCACCAGGCAGCGAATATCGCAGCCGGCCGATTCCTTGATGAATTCCTGCACCAGGATATTGGCATCGAGGCCCATGAAGGCCTCGATCACGCTCTTGGCGGCGTTCTTGGTTTCGGCCAGCACCACGCCCAGGCCTTGGGTACCTTCCAGCACTTTGATCACCAGTGGCGCACCGCCGACTTCGTCGATGAGGCCGTCGATGTCGTCCAGGGAATGGGCGAAGGTCGTGATCGGCAGACCGATACCCTCGCGTGACAACAGCTGCAAGGATCGCAGCTTGTCGCGCGAGCGCGTGATCGCTACCGATTCATTGACTGAGTAGGTGCCCATCATCTCGAACTGCCGCACGACCGCCGTGCCATAGTAGGTGACCGATGCGCCGATGCGCGGGATCACCGCATCGAACTCGGTCAACTCCTCGCCCTTGTAATGAATAGTGGGATTGTGCGACGTGATATCCATGTAACAACGCAACACGTCGATGACCCGCACCGAGTGACCGCGTACGCGCGCCGCCTCCACCAGTCGCCGGGTGGAATAGAGTTTGGGATTGCGCGAAAGAATGCCGATTTTCATGCTGGATGGGACCGCGCGCTGCGCGCAACCTTGAGTCTTACCTTGTCCGGTTTGCCCAGCACGTAGGAACGGTCCGGGTCGATGATGAGGTGGCCCTGCATGGCGCTGCGTCCGAGCAACATGCGAAACCGTAATGCATCGCGATTGGTGATGGTCAGCTCGATGGACCAGCGTTCTGCACCGAGCGCCACATCAGACGCCACCACGATACGTCGTTCGCGGTGTCCGCTCGAATCCGTCACCGTGCGCTCATCGATGATGGCGGTCTCGACCACCAGTACGCGCTCGCCATCGCGCTGCCGCGGCTGCACGTGCAGCCGCACGTGCGGCGCGCCGCGCTCACTATAGCGCTCGCAACGCAGGGCATGCAGGGCCGAGGTGCGCGCGCCGGTATCGAGTTTGGCTTTGATGCGGGCGATGCCTAAGGTGGGCAGAGCTACCCATTCGCGCCAGCCGACGGTGGAGGAGGAAGTCATGGGCGAGTGTCGACGGAGCGGGCCAGTGGATTAAGCGCTTCAGGATTACATCGATGGGCGAATTAAACCACCCTCAACGCAGCCCGGCACCTCCGCTCGCGAGCCGATAGGCATTGCCGGCGATTTTAATTGCGCGCGCCGCCCTCAGCCACCCATCGGATCAGCGATCTCGCGGCCGAGCATCAGCTGACCACGCTGCTCGAAAGCCGAGTCGCTGACGAACAGATGTACGGCCGCAGTCTGTAGGTCGCGCAGGCAGCGTTGCAGTACATGGTCGAGGAAGATCGCCTGACCGCCGCCGTAGCGCACCGCCTTGGCGGCGATATCGACGGCGGTCTCCGCCGCCAACACAGTCACGCTGCGCATATCGACTTGCTGCGCCACCGATGGGCGCTCGCCACGGCCTACGGTCGCCCAGGCGTCCGCCAGGATCTCCATCGCCAGTGCGCGCACCGCGCGCAGTTTCAGGTCGCCTTCGCCGATGGCACGTTGCACGACGCCACGGTCAGCGACTGAGCTGCGCTTGCCATAGCCACGCTGCTTGGACTGGATGAGACTGATCATTTCGTCCAGCGCGCGGCGCGCGACGCCGAAATACAGGCCCATGAACTCATTGATAAGGAGACCGGGCAGCCCCATCTGAAAAAACGGGCCGCCGCGTTTCGCTTCGAGTTTGCTCAGGTCGAAAGTGAAACCGTCGGCAACCAGCAGATCCTGCGTCGAGAAGTCGCAACTGCCCGTGCCCTCCAGGCCGGCCACGTGCCAGTTGTCGTGCAGGGTGACGTCGCCTATCGGCATCACCACCATGCGCGATGCCGGCGGCCGGCCTGCGCCCATCTCGACCAGCACATGGGCGCCGACCCATTCGGCGTGCCGTATGCCACTGCCCCACGACCAGCGCCCGCTCACGCGCAGTCCACCGGGCACCAGCACGGCACGCGCGGGGTTGAAGACGCCGGCCATGGTCGGAATACGACCGTTGTTGAACATGGCGGCGATGGCTTCATCCGGCCAGAAGGCGCACAAACTGCTGGCGCCATTGCCGATGCAGACGTTCCAGCCCATCGAGGCGTCGATGTAGCACAGTGCCTCAAGGACCTCCACCTGCAACATCGGGTCGGGCTCCGTGCCGCCGAGTTCGCTCGGCAGTTTCAGGGAGAACAGCCCCGCTTCGCGCAGCGCCGCCACTGAACGCGGCGCCAAGGTACGACCGGCCAGGGATTCTGTGACCCCCGCCGTCAAGGTCTCCCGCACACTATCGACCCGTGCCAACAACACGCTGCGCAGGGTGTCGCGATGCTGTGTTTCGGCAAGCGCCATGGTCTCTGCTCCTCGATAACGGCGTCGCTGGGAACTTCAGGCCGACGGCCAGTAGTCGTTAGCACCCAACCCCTGCAGAGCCAGCCCGTAGCCGAGCTGTTCGAGCATGAGTTGCTTGAGGCGTTGCGTGAGTACCAGGCGCGCGTAGCGCAGAGTAAGCGGCGGTTGTTTGAGCAACTGCTCCGCCAGTTGCCAGGCACGCGGCAACAGCTCGGCGGCCGGCATCACCTCGCTCACTACACCCAGTTGCAAGGCCTCCTGCGCTGAGATTTTCTGCCCTGTGAGCAGGAAGTAGCGTCCGCGGTTGACGCCGAGCAGGAGTGGCCAGATCACATGCACACCGTCACCGGGCACCAGACCGTTGGGGAAATGCGGGGCATCCTGGAACATCGCGTGATCGGCCGCCAGTACGATATCGCACAACACCGCCAGCTCGGCGTGGATCGTTACCGGGCCATTCACCGCCGCGATCATCGGCACATCGATGTCGAGCAGATTGGTGAGCAGTTGTTTGGCGTCCCAGGTAATGCGGTCCCATACGCGCGGCGACATCTGTGTGGCTGGCAGCCGCTGACCGACATTGCCTGCATCGACCAGTTCGATGAATGACTGCCCGGTGCCGGTCAGGATCACCACGCGCGTGTCGCGATCCGCGCCGATATCGCGAAACGCAGCGCCCAATTCATGATGCGGGCCACCGCCCCAGCGCAGGGTCTCGCCAGCGCTATGCAAGGTCACCTGCAAGATGCCATCACGGCGCTCCATGCGCAGATGCTCGTAGCGGTTCGCATAGGAATCAAAATGAGTCATAGCAGCCTGCCATGCAGGCGCCCCTGCCGATCGAATCGCATCGAACTTATTTTCATCATGCTACTCCCATAAGACCTCGGAACAGGCTAGGCCCATGATCACGACGGTGCAAGGAGTGTGCTGCGGTGGGCGCCGGTGGTGCTCACCCTGCGGACCCGCCTGCGACAGGCCGCTTGCTGCGCGAGCGTCCCTATCCGCCTTACCCTTGCCAAGCCGATCGAGGTCGACACCATGGCGCGAACTGCTCTGCCCATCGAACCACAGGAGAT
>JANLSI010000611.1:0-2450 GCA_031362345.1 Pseudomonadota bacterium | reverse complement strand
GCCGAGGACTTTCTTGACCCGATGAGCTATGTGTCGCGCAAGATCCGCAGGCTGATGCTGTTGCTGTCGAAGATTGCGACGCCCCCCGCTAGGCGGAGCATCCGTCACCTGCGGCTGGAGAAGTTCGAGATGCTGGTGCAGGCCAACGAGACCGTCGGGCGGCATCTCGGCCTGTTCGGCGTCTTCGAGGCAACGGAGAGCGCATTCTTTCGCAGCGTGATCCGCGACGGGGACATCTGTTTCGACGTGGGTGGCAACGTCGGCTATTTTTCCATGTTGCTGGCTGCACTCGCGCCCCGCGGCGCGATCCACGTATTCGAACCCATCCCGCTGAACGCAGCGCTCATCGCTGCCAATCGTGAGTTAAATGGCTTCGCCCACATCAATATCAACAATTGCGCGGTGGGCGACCGGGCCCAGACCCTGAATTTCACAGTGAGCGCGGATTCCGCGTATTCGTCGCTCCACGATATCGGCCGCAGTCTCGCGGTGGCGACGATTGCCGTGCAGATGATTACGCTCGACGATTACGTCAAGCAGCATGGGATTGCCCGTGTCGACATTCTGAAAGTCGACGTCGAAGGTGCCGAAGTCCTGGTGATTGAGGGCGCAGCCCGGCTTTTCGGCGACGTACAACGGGCGCCGCGGGTGGTGTTGATGGAGTTGTATCAGGAAAACATGGTGCCCTTCGGCACCAGTGTCGCCGAGGCGCTGGCTAGGATGGCATCGTTTGGGTATCGAGCCCACACCCTGAGTGAGGATGGACGCCAGCTGAAAGCGTATTCCGGCGCGAACCCAGTCGAGGATTACAACTTCGTGTTCGTTCGCTAGGGCGTGACGCCGACTCTGTTTCGAACCGCAATGAAAAGAAGACATGGGGTCGCGCGTCGCGGCGAGGTCTATGCCCATGGCTCGCACAATCCGCCGCGTTGCCAACTTCATCGCGTCGCGCATGATGATGTTCTCCACCTACAGATCTCTGGTTCCTGGGCCATCCCCTTTGAAGTTGCATGCCGATTTTCACCCGCTGCGCTAACCGGCCCCGCCGGTCTTGCTGCGTGGGGTGCGTGGCAATAGCGCATTGCCGATGATCTGCTTCATGGTTTCGATCGAGCCGCCGCCGATACGACACATACGCGCATCGACAAAGGCGCGCGCGATCGGAAACTCGCACATATAGCCCCAGCCGCCGAATAGTTGCAGGCAGCGGTCCATCACCTGGCCCTGCAATTCGGTGGTGACGAGTTTGGCGGCGGCGGCATCGTTGGCGTCGAGCTGCGCGTTGAGATGCAAATCCACGCAGCGGTCGACGAACACCCGTTGGGTCAAGATCTCGGCGTGCATGGCGGCAAGTTCGAAACGGGTGTTCTGGAAATCAGCCAGGGTCTGGCCAAACATTTCGCGCTGGGCGACGTAGTCCAAGGTCCAGCGCAGCGCCGCCTCCGCGCTCGCGACCGCACGGATGGCCTGGATCAAACGCTCCTGCGCGAGCTGCGTCATGAGCATGGCGAAACCGCCGCCCTCGGCGCCCAACACATTGGTCACCGGTACGCGCAGATCGCTGAAGAACAGCTCAGCAGTGTCCTGCGCCTTGCAACCGATCTTCTCGAGTTTGCGGCCACGGGTGAAACCGGGCCGATGGGTCTCGACCAGGATCAGGCTGAGCCCTTTGCCGCGCGCTTTGGGATCAGTCTTGCAGGCCAGTAACAATAAGTCGGCGCTGTGGCCATTGGTGATGAAGACCTTCTGGCCATTGATCACGTAGTCATCGCCGTCGCGCAGCGCCTGGGTGCGCATCGCCTGTACATCGCTGCCACCCGACGGTTCACTCATGCCGAGCGCGGCAACCACCTCACCACTGGCCATGGACGGCAACCAGCGCTGCTTCTGTTCTTCGCTACCGAAGTCGACCAAATAGGGCGCGATGATGTCGGACTGCAGATAAAAGGTCGGGCCAGTGGCGCCGGCGGCGGCGAATTCCTCCACCAGAATAGTGCTATGCAGGAAATCGCCGCCCATGCCACCGTAGGCTTGCGGCACATTGCAACACAGCAAACCGAGTTCACCGGCACGGGTCCAGAGATCGCGCGGCACCTGGCCAGCGTGTTCCCAGTCCAGATGGAAGGGCGTGACGTACTCGGCGATAAAGCGCTGCACGTTGGCGCGGAACAGTTCATGTTCGGCGCTGAATAGTGTGCGTGGAATCATGGGCTCAGCGCCCCGTCCACTGTGGTTTGCGCTTCTCGGCGAAAGCAGTTGCGCCCTCGCGTGCGTCGGCCGATGCGAGCACCGGCCCGGTGATCGCCTGCTGGCGCGCAAACATTTCGTCTAAAGACCAATCGCGCTGTTCGACAATCACACGCTTGCTGGCCGCCACCGACAGCGGTGCGTTGGCGATGATGCGCGCCGCCAGGCGTTTCGCTTCCGCCAGTGCTTGGCCGGGTTCCGTG
>JANLSI010000579.1:0-2595 GCA_031362345.1 Pseudomonadota bacterium | reverse complement strand
CGACATTAAGCCGCACCCACAGGGAGGCGAATTTGACGTAACGAAGTTGCTAGGAAATCCACCGTGGCCGGCTATCAAACCCCGGCGTCTTGTCGCGCGGCCGAATATGCGCCGATCCGCCATTTTTGCTGATCGGGCCGTCGTATTTTTTGAACTCAAGCCGCGCGATCTGATTGCGATGCACTTCGTCCGGGCCATCGGCGATGCGCAACAGGCGTGCCCAGGTGTAGGCCAGCGGCAGGCCGTAGTCGTCGGTCATGCCGGCGCCACCAAAGGCCTGCATCGCCCAATCGATGACCTTGCAGGCCATGTTCGGTGCCATGACCTTGATCATGGCGATTTCCTGCTTGGCGCCCTTGTTGCCGACGGTGTCCATCATCCACGCCGCCTTGAGGGTTAATAGACGCGCCTGTTCGATGAGGATGCGCGATTCGGCGATGCGTTCTTTCCACACACTCTGGGTGGCGATCGCCGCGCCGAAAGCTTCGCGCGATGCGAGCCGGCGGCACATGCGCTCCAGGGCACGCTCGGCCAGCCCGACCAGGCGCATGCAATGGTGAATGCGACCAGGTCCTAGCCGCCCTTGCGCGATCTCGAAGCCACGACCTTCGCCCAGCAGCATGTTCTCGACCGGCACCCGCACATTGTCGAATACCACCTCCGGATAGCCGTGGGGCGCGTCGTCGAAGCCCATGATCGGCAACATGCGTTTGTAGATCACGCCAGGGTGCGGATAGGGCACGATGATCATGGACTGCTGCTTGTGCCGATCGGGATTATGGGCGTCGGTCTTGCCCATCAGGATGATCAGATCGCAACGCGGGTCCGGCACGTTATGGGTAAACCACTTGCGACCATTGATCACGTATTCGTCACCATCGCGACGAATGTCGGTTTCGATATTGGTGGCATCGGACGACGCCACTTCGATTTCGGTCATGCCGAAGGCCGAACGGGTGCGGCCGTCGAGTAGCGGTGTGAGATAACGCTCCTTCAGTTCGTCGCTCGCGTAGCGCACCAGCACTTCCATGTTGCCGGTATCGGGTGCCGAGCAGTTAAACACTTCCGGGGCGATAGGCGAGCGCCCCATCACTTCGCACAAGGGCGCATATTCAAGATTCGTCAGGCCCTGGCCGTGCTCGCTGTTGGGCAACCAGATGTTCCAGAACTCAGTCTTGCGCGCACGCGCCTTGAGTTCTTCCATGACCGGCACCGGTGCGAAGCGCTCGCCGCTTGCGACCTGCGCGAAATATTCCTCCTCGTTGGGATAGACGAACTCGCGCATGAACTGTTCGAGCCGGCTTTTGAGATCGACGACTTTCGGAGAATATTCAAAATTCATGGGCGTGCCTCGTGCTGAAACTGGGCCAGAGTGTGCGAATGAATTCGCACCCACATTCGGATTCGCACCCGATGGTGCGAGGCCTGGGATTGTAGGACAATCGCGGCCATGCAGGCGCGGCGCAGGCGAGTTCATTTTACGGTTCGGCTGGGGTCGGCGCGGGCAGCTTGCCGTCCATGAGCGTCGCCATCGAAGCGCTCACGAACCAGACCAGCTGCACTGCACTGCTGGACCTCATCTACCGCCAACTTCACGATCACCGCGCCGGCGCCAGCATCGGCTGCCTCGGTGCGATTGCCGAATTCCACGCGACCAGCGCGCATTTCATACGCGGCGATACGACCCTCGTTGCCATCAATGCCCATGGCGCGTTGGCGGTGCGACTGGCGGGTGACGAGCGCGTTTGTGCCTATGAAGTCCCCTCCACCCACAGCGACGCCTGGCAATACGGTATTGCGCTACTGGCGCCGGGTCGGCGCGGCCCCGCGCGCGGTACGCTCACCGAACTCGGTGCCGACTGCGACGCCCTTGCCCAGGACAGCCGCGCTCTGCCGCTGTTCGATCTCGGTCTCGCCATGCCCAACGTCGATTACTGTGTGCGCAGCGCCGATCCGCACGTGATCGCGGTGCTGCGCGCTCATTGCGGCGAGACGGTAGTGACACCCGGCCATCCGCTGCAGGCCATCCTGATCGACGCCAGCCCGACGCGGGTGGTGCTATCGCCAGTGGCGCGCATCGAGGTCTATCAGACCATCGCACGCGATCGCACACCCCACGGCTCCCACACCCATCTGCTGCCGGATCTACTCTCACGACGCCGCACCCACGCCGCCAATCTGCCGCTACCAAGCGCGGCGCTGCCGCTCATGACCTTGCATCCAGAAAATCCCGTATTCGATGACGAAGGCCGACGCCGCAACTTCGATGCCGCGGCCTTTCAACGCTTTGAAGCACTGCTCGCGCAGCACGGTCTGCCGGAGTATGTGACGGCCAAGTCTCGCCATCGCGCCGCCATCGCCGGCGGTCAAGTGTTAGACACCCACAGCCGGCCACGCACCCGCATCGCGCGCGCCGCGCTGCGCACGGTCTTGCGCCAGGCACCTTATCTTGGCTCCGGCCATGACGATGCTGCCCGTGGCTAGGCGGCGACCAGCGTCGCGCATGCGCGCCACGCTCTTAGTGTGCTTGAGCATCATCGCGAGTAGCGCGATCGCGGTCGCCGTCGGCCGCGACGCGCCCTTCAAACTCACGCC
>JANLSI010000565.1:0-2299 GCA_031362345.1 Pseudomonadota bacterium | reverse complement strand
GCCGCACAAACTGCGCGCGACGCGCTGGCCGCAGAACAGGCGAAACATGCGCCGCCCAAGGGCGGTGGCGCGCGTGAGATCGAGGCCCTCAAGGCCACTGTTCTCAAGCTCGAAACCGATCAGCGCATGCTGCTGTCCCAGCCTTTTGAGAAATCTCGCTACTTGCGCAGCGTGGTTGGCGAGGGCAATCGCGAGTACCTGACCGGTGTGCAACTTGGCGGCAAGCGCATCCTGATCCTGCTCGACACTTCGGCCAGCATGCTCGACGCCACGCTAGTCAATGTCCTGCGCACACGCAACATGGATGCTGACACCCAGCGTCGCTCACCGAAATGGCAACAGGCGCTTAAGACCGTGGAATGGATCGCCGCCCATTTCCCCCAGCAATCGAGCTTTCAGATCGTAAGCTTCGACACCCAAGCGCACTTCGCGCTGGCCGGCACCGAGTATCAATGGCTAGCGGTCAAGGACGCCACGCGTCTCGACACCGCAATCGAGGCCATCAAACAACGCCTGCCGCGCGGTGGCAACAGCCTGGAACGGGCCTTCATGGTCATCGAGCAGATGAATCCACCGCCGGACAACGTCTATCTCATCACCGACGGCTTACCGACCCAGGGCCTGGAAGCACCCACGCGCAACAACGTCAGCGGTGAAGAACGCAATCGCTTATTCGAGCACGCGATGCAGCGCTTGCCGCGCGGTATCGCCATCAACACTATTCTGCTGCCGCTAGAGGGCGACCCGGTCGCGGCCTCGGCCTATTGGCAGTTGGCGCGCGTCACCCAAGGCGCTTTTCTCAGTCCTGCCGACGACTGGCCATGAAACTAACGCGCCGCGCCGAAGAGTCCATCAGCATCGCGTTCCTGGACGTGATCACCTGCGGCATCGGCGCCATCATCCTGCTGCTCATGATTTCCAAGCCACCACCGGCGGTGGCGCCGGCGCCGCTAGCCGATCCGCGCGTCGCGCAGATCTCCGAACTGCAGCGCCAGTTGTTCGATTTGCAGGACCAGCGCAGCCAGGTCGAGGCCGCACTCGCCGTTACTACCCCGCAACTTGCCGCCCTGGAGGACGAAGCGCAGCGTCTGCGCGCAGCCTTGCTCTCCGCCCAGATGAGCGCGCGCAGCGGCGAGGAAGCGGTCGCGCGGGATGCCGAAGAACTCGGCAGACTAAGGATTGCCCAGCAAAGCCTGAGTGAGGAAATGAAACGCCTGCTCGCACAGCGCAAGCGCAGCAAGCCAGCCCTGGTCGGCGGCATTCCGATCGACAGTGACTATGTGATCTTCGTGATCGACACCTCCGGCAGCATGGGGCAGCACGTCACGACGACACTGAAACAACAGATGCGCGAAATCTTGACGGTTTATCCCCACCTCAAAGGCCTGCAGATCCTCAATGACGCGGGTACTTACATGGACCCTGCCACGGCCCGCCAATGGCTGATCGACAGCCCTGCCCTACGCAATACGGTCATTGAACAAGTACCGACCTGGACGGCGGACTCGCCCAGTAATCCCAGACAGGGCATCTATACCGCTATCAAGGATTTTTACAGTACCGAGCGCAAGATCAGCATCTTTGTGCTCGGTGATGAATTCGCCAATGATTCGATCTCCGAGGTCGTGAGTTATGTAGCCCGCGTCAATCCGCGCGATGCGCAGGGCAAGCCGCGCGTACGCATTCACGCGATTGGCTTTCCGACCCGCTTCGGCCAACTGAAGGAGACCGGCGTGCGCTTCGCCGCCCTCATGCGCCAACTCACTCGCGCTAACGGCGGCACCTTCGTTGGCCTCAACGCCTATCGTTAAAGGGATTGACCCATTTCTCCCGGTACTGGCCATAATGGCGCCAGGCAAAGGTGCACGACATCTCGCCAGCTCCGAGACCATGCGAAGGGAGTGCATGCGCATGCAGCAATACGCGTCGCTATCGCCGCCCTACCGCGTCTACGTGGTAGACGATCACACACTCGCGACCGAATTGCTGACCCAAGTGGCATAGGCTGACAGCAACCCTGCAAATGAGTGAGTTCGCGAACACAATTTAATGCCAAGGTTCTGCCGGCGTCGGTTGCCGTGCTTATAATCTTGATACGGCAATTGCGGAACACAGGAGTAAATTTTGCAATATCGAGCCAATCGACGACCCCTAGATTTCCATAGAGAAACAAAAATCGGCGTTTTGCTACTTGCACATTGAAGCTGAGTTCCGACCCTGCCACTTTTCTAGGGACTTCTTTTTGGTGCGTGTGCCCGGGCCGACGCACGACGTTGCTGCACACGCCACACCCATACCA
>JANLSI010000554.1:0-1622 GCA_031362345.1 Pseudomonadota bacterium | reverse complement strand
CAGCCGTCGAGCGTGCGCGCGGCGGGGTCCCCGAAATGCTTCGAGATGTGTTATCCGGCGGTCGTGCCGTGCTCGGGCTCGGCGCAGCCTGGTACGAACGCGAACACAGCGGACTCGGTGTCCCCTTTCCGCCGCTCAGCGAACGCTTCGCGCGACTCGAAGAAACCCTGCAGATCTGTTTGCAGATGTGGAGCGCGAACGACGGTCCCTATCGCGGCCGCTACTACCAACTCGAAGAAACACGCAACGTCCCGCAGGCGCTGCGCAAGCCCCATCCGCCGATCTTGATCGGCGGCGGCGGCGAGCAGCGCACGCTGAAACTGGTGGCACGCTACGCCGACGCCTGCAATCTCTTCACCAGCGAGGGCGCACCCGGTGTCGCGCATAAACTCGCCGTACTGCGTCGCCACTGTGAGGCCGAGCAGCGCGACTACGCCGCAATCGAGAAGACCATTCTCTACATCGGCCCGCTGCCGAGTGGCGCGGCCCAAGCGGACTTCATCACTGACATGCGCGCCTATCACGCGCTCGGCGTCGAGCGCGTGATGGTGATGCCCGGCACACAAGCGCCGGCGGCCGAAGTGGCCGGTCTGCGACCCGTCATCGAGGCACTCGCGGCGTTCCAATAGCGCGCGTTCTCACCAATAACGACAACCACCGGGAGAGTCCAGATGTCTGAGGTACAGGGTTCATGCGCGGCGCCCTTCCAGCGCATGCGCGAGGTGCTGGTCGCCAATCTCGCCTCGGGTGAGGATCTCGGCGCCTCGGTCGCGGTCATCGTCAAGGGTCAGACAGTCGTCGACTTGTGGGGCGGATGGGCCGACACCGAACGCACCCGCCCCTGGGGCGAACACACCATCACCAATGTCTGGTCGACGACCAAGACCATGACCAATCTCACCGCCCTGGTGCTGGCCGATCGGGGACTCATTGATCTCGACGCGCCGGTCGCGCGTTACTGGCCGGAATTCGCCGCCAACGGCAAGCAAGGCGTATTGGTTCGCGACCTGCTGGCCCACACCTCGGGGGTGTCCGCCTGGGCGCAGCCGGTCACACTCGAAGATATCTACGACCTGCCGAAATCGACCGCCATGCTGGCCGCCCAGCCACTGTGGTGGCCGCGCGGCACAGCGTCCGGTTATCACGCTTTCAATCAGGGCCATCTGGTCGGCGAAGTGGTGCGTCGGGTGACGGGCAAGACCTTGGGTCGCTATTTCGCCGAAGAACTGGCCGGGCCGCTGGACGCCGACTTCCATATCGGACTGGCAGCCGAGCACGATCATCGGGTCTCAAACATCGTGCCACCGCCGCCGCTGCCCTTCGATCTCGACAGCCTCGACCGCGACTCGGTGATGTACAAGACCTTCACGGGTCCACCGCCCGACCCAACGGCGGCCTGGACCAGCGCCTGGCGGCGTGCCGAGATCGGCGCCGCCAATGGGCATGGCAACGCCCGTTCGGTAGCGCGCGTGCAGGCGGTGGTCAGTAACGGCGGTGCTATCGATGGTGTGCGACTGCTATCGCCGTCGACCATAGCGCGGATCTTTGAAGAGCAATCCAACGGCGTCGACCTCGCCATCGGCATTCCCCTGCGCTTCGGTATCGGCTATGCGCTGCCGGAG
>JANLSI010000486.1:0-2190 GCA_031362345.1 Pseudomonadota bacterium | reverse complement strand
GCCTTGACCGATTCGATCACGACCAGATTGGTGTCGTTGTCGAGATGCGCGCCGATGTCAGGCAGTTCGACGAAGACGATGTCGCCCAGTTGTTCCTGCGCGTACTCGGTGATGCCGACTATCACGCTGCCGTCTGCTGCGACGCGCAGCCATTCGTGTTGCTGGGTAAATTTGAGTGCGTTCATGAATGATAGTCCGCGCTTGAATTGAAATAGATTGCTCAGATTTTCTTATAGCGATGGGCAACGAAGGGCAGCGCGACGACATCGACTGTATGTTCGACCGCACGGATGACGACGCTCAGCACGGTGCCTGGGCTGGCCAACGCGCGCTCGACATAGCCCATCGCGATGGGCGCATCGAGCGTCGGTCCAAAACCACCGGACGTGATGTGGCCGACCCCGCGTCCCGCCCCGTCGTACAACGCGGCGCCGGCGCGCACCGGAATGCGACCACGAGTGCGCACGCCGACCCGTAGGCTGGCGCTGCCATTGCGCGCCTCTTCGAGTATGCGCACGGCGCCAGGGAATCGCGCCGGTGCATCGTCGCGCAGATACTTGCGCGCGATGGTCCAGCCCAGGCCCGCCATGATCGGCGTGGTGCTGGTATCGATATCCGCGCCCGACAGGCACAAGCCCGCCTCCAGCCGCAGCGAATCCCGCGCCCCGAGTCCACAGGCTTCGACTGCGGGCTGCGCCAGCAGCAGGCGCGCGAGCCGCTCGGCATCGGCGTTCGCGACTGCAATCTCGAAGCCATCCTCGCCCGTATAGCCACAGCGATGCAGGAGCACCGCCATGCCGGCGATGGTCGTTTCACAGCCCTGCATAAACCGCAAGCTATGCGCAGCCGGGCACAGCGCTTCGATCACCGCGCCGGCTTGCGGGCCCTGCAAAGCCAGCAGTGCGAGTTCGGGATGGGTGGTCAGTTCACAGTGCACGCTTAGCGCCTGGGCGAGATGGGCGAAATCCTGATCCTTGAAGGCAGCATTCACCACCAGATGCAGGCGATCGGCGAAGCGCGTGATCATCAAATCATCGAGGATGCCACCGCTGTCGGTGGTCAACACCGAATAGCGCTGCTGGCCGACGGGCAACGCAGCGATCTCGCCGGGCACCAGGGTCTCGAGAGCGTCGAGCGCGCCGCGCAGGCTTGCCTGGCCCATGTGCGAGACATCGAACAAACCGGCGGCGGTGCGTGCTACTTGGTGCTCATGCTTGATGCCGCGCCCATATTGCACAGGCATGGCATAGCCCGCGAAGGGCACCAGTCGCGCGCCGAGTTCCTCGTGCAGTGTGTAAAGCGGTGTTTTTTTCAGAGCTTGACCGGGTGCGCTCATCGCCGCCCCCCGCAGCACGCCAAGCAATGCTTGCACGTGCGAAACCGATACCAGACCATGCCCGCACTATCGCACAAGGCCCCGCGCGATGGTACCTCCGAGCGAGGTCATGAGGGGAAGAATGCCTGATCACATTCGAGGAGTCTGTCCATGAGCTTACGTCTGATCGGCGCCGGTGTTGGCCGCACCGGCACGCTGTCCCTGCGCACCGCGCTCGAAACGCTACTCGGCGGGCACTGTTACCACATGTTCGAAGTGCGCGAACATCGCGACCACATTCCGCTGTGGCACGCCGCCGCGCGCGGTGTAGCCATCGATTGGCGAGGATTACTCGACAACTACAACGCGGCGGTAGACTGGCCGGCATCGGCTTTCTGGCCGGAGATTGCCGCAGCCTATCCCGACGCCATCATCCTGCTTTCCTCGCGGGATGCCGAGGGCTGGTGGAAAAGCGCATCGGAAACCATCTTTCTGGCCATGCAAGGCATGGACAACGACTGGAAGCACATGATCGACGCGATGTTTGCCAGCCGTTTCACCTTGAACATCCACGACAAGGCGGCCGCCATCGCCGCCTATGAGGCGCACAATCGCGCCGTGCGTGAGCACGCGCCGGCCGACCGACTGGTGGAATGGCATCCCGGCGATGGCTGGGCGCCGATTTGCCAGGCACTAGCCCTGCCGATCCCAGACCTGCCTTTCCCCCACGTCAATTCGACCGAGGAATTCAAGGCCAAGGTATTGTCGGCCCGGTCGTAAGGGTCAACACGACGGTCGCGCGCGCGACCGTTATAGACAAAAGCAGGCCGACGCTTTACGGCTAGAATCCGCCCACGGCCTCGCGCGAGGAGAGC
>JANLSI010000854.1:0-2036 GCA_031362345.1 Pseudomonadota bacterium | reverse complement strand
CTCGCCCACAACCACCCGTCAGGGGTGGTTGTGCCAAGTGCGGCCGACGGCCATTACGCGCCGTATCGTTGACGCCTTGGCACTTGTGGACGCGCGGGTGTTCGACCATGTTGTCGTTGGCACCAACGGAACGGCGAGCTTTGCGGAGATGGGCACTGAGACCGCAGCCGACGCCCGTGAAAGTTCCAGCCGGCGGCCCGCGGTACGAATGGTAAGAATCCCTACCCCTCGGTTCACCTTCCAGCTTTGGTCCTCCACTGCTGTCAGCGCGCCCATGGTTACCGCACAATTCTCCCCCGTGTCACCACCCGCCGCACTGCGATGCGCTCAGCCGCCGTCTGCTTCTTGCGGCCCCAATCTACGCAGTGCCTGCGGGATAGCGTGCAGCTAGCTAACCGTTGCTTTATGCGGAGCGGCGTCGAACCGCGAGGCCAATCAAAGCCGAAGAGAACAGCCAAACGGCTGCCGGCAACGGCACTGGCGCAGCTTCGAAACTGACCCGGAAAACGTTCTGCGGTTGCGCAAGCACCTGTGCAAACCCATCACCCCCCGAAGCTTCCAGCAGCAAACCGCCGGAGAAGGCGAACGACGAGAACGCGCCGATTGCCACCGATGGGCTAAGTGACATGAAACCTGAGCTACCAATGAGCCCGATTGGCAAGGTCACGGTCTTGGTCAGCGCTTCGCTGAAAGGCATATCCCCAGCACCGTTGATGTTGAGCGCGCCCGACACGGTTGCCGTCGTGGTGATACCCAGTATATCGGTGAAGACCAAATTGCCGATGAATCCCGTAATCGGGCCGTTCAGTGCAAAGCCTGGATTGGTCGTGATTACGTAAGTAGGCATTAAGAAGGGAGCGGACGCCGCCGTGGGGCCGAGGCTCACAACCGCTACCGAGGCCGGGATCGACCAGGCAAAGCCGACACTGTTTCCGGGGCCGACGCTCAGCGTCGGATCGCCGAAAACGGTAGTCTCGTCGTACTCCAGGGAGTATGAGCCGGCATTTACCACCGTGGATGCCGAAACTGTCATGCTGGCGGCCAGGCCAGCCAAGCCGATTAGCGCGTTTTTAAGTAACATGTCTCTTCCCTCACGGGCTGTGCGGCCATGGGCGCACAGCTTCTTAGTTTGTCGATTTCCCATCCCCAACCTCGCGTATCGGACTGGAGTCGGTGCCCAGAGAATTGCCACAGGACTTGTGACAGTGGCCGATTGTGATGTTGCCCCCCTTGGCGGTCAACGGCCAATTGTGTGAACAGTGTCACCGATATAGGGCCATGATATAGCCTGGAGTCGTTGCAGGCCGACCGGAAGACAACGGGCTCCGCACGGAATCGCCGCTCGATGCGGACGTGAGATCACATTGGATTGGGTGTAGATCTGTAACTCATCCGATTTTATTAGTTTTTTCTCTTTTCAGGCGGCCCGTGCGGAGAACTTGTCATAGTGCAAATTCAAATTAAAGAGCAGAGGCAGTGATCCTCGTAGATCATTCGTGATGTTCAAAGTCAACGAAGTCCGGACCGTATAAATTTAACCGCTCTTTTCGGCGGAGTCGTGCGTCGAGTGCGGAGAAATAGAAGGGAAATAGAAGGCTCCTGAAGGACCGATCGCAGTGGCCGGCGGCTGTTAGCCCGGAATTGCGCGAGCCCGCCGCCGAGAGAGCATTTTCTCCCAGGAAATTTCGACCGCTCAGACCCGCAGGCGCGAGTGGCCCCCCGCCGGTAGTCAGACCCGCTTCGCGTCCTTGCATGAGAATGGGCGCTCTACCGTCAACCTGGTTCCTTCAGGCTCGGCAATGCCATTGGCGGCGGCGCACGCGCGAACGGTCTGATGGCGGGCAGCGTGGGTGCGTCACGCCGCTCGAGAATGGGCCAGGATCTGTTTGATCACGGCTGGATCTTCGATGCTCGCGATCACCTTCACGGCGTCACCACAGTGTTCACATGTCGTCTACCTTGAACACGCGCTTCAACCGTTGCGCTTAAGGCTCATCGAGACGTGGCGCGCGGGCTCGTCGGTCGTCTCAGCCCGG
>JANLSI010000413.1:0-5719 GCA_031362345.1 Pseudomonadota bacterium | reverse complement strand
CGCAGCCATTTGAAACTGCGTTCGCGCTCTTCATAGGGCAGCGCCCAGAATTCGAGCGTGCTCAGGTTGATATCGGAAGTCGCTACGTTGGCCATGGGTGCTTGTCCTCGTGGCTGGTTTGATCGGGTGACGGACGCTCGGCAGCTTACGAACAGGCGTGTCGCGCCCCTGTCTAGGCCGGTGGCGCGCGCTTGCCGAGCTTGTGGTGCTTGAACATGTCGCGGCCGATCAGATACTTCATGATCTCAATCGAGCCGCCGGCGATCTTCACTACCCGCGCGTCGGCATAGGCCCGGCAGATCGGGTATTCCCACATATAGCCCCAGCCACCGAACAGCTGCAGGCATTCGTCGACCGTCTTGCAATGCAGGTTGGAGAGAAAGGTCTTGGCCACTGCGGCGTCGATGGCGTCGAGCTTGCCCTCGATGAACAATTCCATACAGCGATCAGTCAACACGCGCCCGGCGGTAGCTTCGACTTTCAGTTCTGCGAGTTTGAACTGGGTGTTCTGGAAATCTGCAATGGTCTGACCGAAAGCCTCACGCTGGGCGGTGTATTCCACCGTCCAGTCGATCACGGTTTCGATGACTGTCGCGCTGCGGATGGCCTGCGCGAGGCGTTCCTGCGCGAGCTTGGTCATCATGATGGCGAAGCCTTCACCTTCCTTACCCAGCATGTTGGAAGCGGGCACGCGCACGTTCTCGAAGAACAGTTCCGAGGTGTCCTGGGCTTTCATGCCGAGCTTGGCGAGATTGCGCCCGCGGGTGAAGCCGGCGCGGTCGCCTTCGACGAGGAATAAGGTGATGCCTTTGGCGCCGGCGACACTGTCGGTCTTGGTCGCGAGCACAATCAGATCGCACAGCTGGCCATTGGAGATGAAGACCTTCTGGCCATTGATGACGAAGTCGTCGCCGTCGCGCACCGCGCGCGTGCGGATGTTCTTGAGATCCGATCCGGCGTGGGGTTCGGTCATGCCGAGCGAGCCGATCACTTCGCCGCTGACCATCTTCGGCAACCATGTCGATTTCTGCGCTTCGCTGCCAAAGGAACTCAGATAAGTCGCGACCAGATCAGTGTGGATCATGAAGCCCGGCCCGGTCGCGCCGGCGCGCGCCATTTCCTCGAACACCACCACGTCGTAAAGCCAGTCCGCGCCCGTACCGCCATAGGCTTCCGCCACCGCGCAGCACAACATGCCGGCCGCACCGGCCGCGCGCCACAGCGCGCGTGGCACGATGCCGTCCTCTTCCCATTGGGCATGGAAGGGCGTGATTTCCTTAGCGATGAATTTCCTGACGGCGTCGCGAAAGATTTCATGATCGGAAGAGAACAGCTTGCGTTCGATCATGAACGCCGGCTCGCTGGTGCGTATTGCGTCTCGTCATACACGGGGCGAGTTCGGCTCATCATGTCGAGCATCCTCATTTTTTCAATGGGCTTAGTCAGGGCCGCTGCGGGTTCGAGCAGGGCCGAGCGGAGATCGGCGAGACAGCGGCTCACGCGTTATCCTTGCCGCTCGCCATTTTCAGCAGGTTGTCTTTGATGGCGCGCAGGGTACGGGCCGTGGCGCGCACATCGTCGGGCGCGATGCCGGCCAGGATTTCGGCGTTGGTCGGGCCCGAAATCGAGCGCATCTTATTCACTACTTGGCGGCCAGCGGCGGTCAGAAAAATGCGTTTCACGCGACGGTCCCGGGCGTCGGCGCGCCGTTCGACCAGGCTCGCTGCTTCCAGGCGGTCGACCAGCCCGCCGAGCGCCACCTTGCCCAGGTCGAGCTGGCCGGCGAGGTCGGATTGCGCCATGCCGTCCTTGCGCGACAGATAGGCCAGTACCCAGGCTTGCGAACGGGTCACACCGGCGGGCTTTAAGGCGGCGTTATAGATAATGCGGCGCAGGCGCGACGTGTCGTGAATGTAGAAGCCCAGGCGGATTGCCCAGTCCTCATCAGTGCCCTCGTCGCCGCTCAAATCTTCGTTACTGCGCGCCATCTCTCCTCCGCTTTCGAGATCGTCGCGGGCCAGTGCACTGGCGACGCGGGAGAGTATATCGATGCTGACCATACGCAGATGTAAATCCCTTTGACAGAAATAATACGCATGCTTACTATACGCAGGCGAATCTATTCGTCAAGCGCTCACGTACATCTTCCGCGTGGCCACCGCGCAGACGTTATGCTGGTGTCCGTCCCTATCGTTGCAGGAGTTTCTCGTGGATTTCGATTTAAGCGAAGAGCAGAACGCGATCCGTGATGCGGTACGCGCCGTGGCCAGCCGTTTCGACGCCGATTACTGGCTCGACCGTGACGACGACGGCGAATTCCCCCATGCCTTCCACAGCGCCATGGCCGAGGCCGGCTGGCTAGGCATCACCATGCCTGAAGAATACGGCGGGGCCGGCCTCGGTGTCACTGAGGCCGCCATCATGATGCACGAAGTCGTGAGTCACGGCGGCGGCGTGGCAGCGGCCTCGACCGTTCACATCAACCTGTTCGGGCCGCATCCCATCGTGGTGTTCGGCAGCGACGACCAGAAGCGGCGCTGGGTGCCGCGCCTGGTGGCGGGCGACGACAAGTGCTGCTTTGGCGTCACCGAACCGGACGCGGGCCTGAATACCACCCGTATAAAAACCTTTGCGCAAAAAGTCGATGGTGGTTACCTCGTCAACGGCCAGAAGGTGTGGACCTCGACCGGCCAGGTGGCGAGCAAAATCATGTTGCTCGCACGCACGACGCGCTTCGAGGACTGCAAGCGGCCGACCGATGGCATCAGCGTCTTTTATACCGATGTCGATCGCAGCAAGATCGAAATCAAGCGCATCCCGAAGATGGGCCGCAAAGCGGTCGATTCGAACGCGGTGTTCATCGACGGCCTGTTTATTCCAGATCAAGACTTGATCGGTGAGGAAGGCAAGGGCTTCAGCTACATCCTGCACAGCCTGAATCCGGAACGCATCCTGGTCGGCATCGAGTCCATCGGTATCGGGCAGGACGCTCTGCGTCGCGCGGCGCGCTACGCCAACGAGCGCATCGTGTTCGACCGGCCTATTGGCATGAATCAGGGCATCCAGCATCCGCTCGCGGAGAACTGGATGCATCTCGAAGCGGCTTACAACATCGCCATGAAGGCCGCCTGGCTCTACGACAATGATCGCCCCTGCGGCGCGGAAGCCAATGCTTGCAAGTATCTCGGTGCCAAGGCCGGCCACGAAGCTTGTCTGCAGGCGGTGCTCACCCATGGCGGTTTCGGCTACGCCAAGGAGTATCACGTCGAACGCCTGTTGCGCGAAATCATCATCAACCGCATCGCGCCCGTCACCGAGCAATTGATCAAATGCTTCATCGCCGAAAAGGTGCTGGATCTGCCCAAGAGCTATTGAGGAGAAGCAACATGCTGGCGCGCACCCTGTTCGACGACGAGCATCACCAATTCCGTGCTGCCGTGCGGCGTTTTTTCGCCGCCGAGCTATCACCGAACATTGCGCGCTGGGAAGCGCAAGGCCAGGTCGATAAGAGTTTCTGGCGGGCTTGTGGTGAACAGGGCGTGTTGTGTCCCGATATGCCGGAGGCCTACGGCGGCGCGGGCCTGGATTTCCGTGCCAATGCCATCGTGCTGGAGGAAACGTCTTATACCGGTTCAGCCACGCCGGCCTTCGGCGTGCATTCCGACATCGTCGCGCACTACCTCTTGAAGTACGCCACTGAAGATGTGCGCAAGATCTGGATCCCGCGCATGGTCGACGGATCAGCCATCGCCTGCATCTGCATGACCGAGCCGGGCGGCGGCAGCGATCTGAAGGCCATCCGCAGCACGGCCGTACGGGAAGGAGATAGCTATCGCATCAACGGTTCCAAGACCTTCATCACCAATGGCGTGACGGCCGACATCGCCATCATCGCCGCGCGCACCGGTGCCGAGCCAGGCGCCAAAGGCATCTCACTGTTGTTCTGCGAGACCGACCGAGCCGGTTACAAAGTCGGGCGCAAGCTCGACAAGGTCGGTCAAGCCTCGTCCGACGTCGCTGAGATCTTTTTCGATGATCTGCGGGTGCCGGTCAATTACCTGCTTGGCGCCGAAAACCAGGGTTTCGTTTACATGATGCAGGAGCTGCCGCAGGAACGCATGTCGATCGCCGTCACGGCCCATTCTGCGGCCCAGCGCGCCTACGACATCACAGTCGATTACGTAAAGCAACGCCAGGCCTTCGGCCATACACTCATGGATTTCCAGAACACACGTTTCGTGTTAGCCGATCTACGAACCCAGTTGCAGGTCGGCTGGGCGCACCTCGACGCTTGCATGACCGCGCTGGTGGCGAAGAAGCTCGGCACCGATCAGGCCGCTTCCGCCAAGCTGTTCCACACCGAGCTGCGTTCCGAGGTGACCGACGCCTGCGTGCAGCTGTTCGGAGGCTATGGTTATATGAACGAATACGAGATCGCGCGGCTGTGGAAGGACACTCGCGTACAGCGCGTTTACGGCGGGTCCTCCGAGATCATGAAAGAGCTGATCAGTCGTGCCATTTGATGAACCGACGGTGGCGCTAGTCCTAGACAGACTCATCACCGAATACCAGGCAGCGCGTATCACGCTCGGTCTGAGCTGACATTCACAACAAGAACCCGTTCAGGAGAGCGTTCATGGATCTCGGACTCAAAGATAAAGCCGTCATCGTCACCGGTGGCGGTTCCAATATCGGTCGCGCCATCGTGCTCGGCTTCGCGCGCGAAGGCGCCAGGATCACTATTGGCGACATCGATGTCGCACAAGCCAATGCGGTAGCCGAGGAGGCACGCACGGTTGGCGCGGCGGCGGTGCAGGTCGCTGCCTGCGACGTCACGGCACTCGATCAAGTGCAGGCGATGTTCAAGCAAACCACCGACGCCTATGGCCGCCTCGACGTGCTGGTCAACAACGTCGGTTGGGATCAGCTCATGTTCTTTACCCAGACCACGCCAGCGCTGTGGGCCAAGATCATCCAGATCAATTTCGTCGGCATGTTGAACTGCACCCAGACCGCGCTGGGCATCATGGCGCCGCAAAACAAGGGCGCGATCGTCAGCATCAGTTCCGACGCCAGCCGTCAGGGCGAGCCGCGTGAGGCGGTCTATGGCGGCATGAAAGCCGCCGTCAACAGTTTCATGAAGACCATCGCCAAGGAAAACGGCCGTAACGGCATCCGCTGCAACGTGGTGTGTCCGGGTGTGACCATTCCCGAACAGAACGCCGATGTCGGCGCCAACAGCATGTGGGTCAACAAGGACAGCATGTTCACGCCCGAGCAGCTCGCGCAGATCGCGAAAAGCCTGCCCTTGAAAAAGATCGGTCGTCCCGAGGACGTCGCCAACGCCGTGGTGTTTCTCGCCTCCGACGCCGCCGGCCATGTCACCGGCCAGGTGCTGAGTGTGAGCGGCGGCTATTCGATGATCGGTTAGTCGTATCCCTATCCCCTGCAAGGAAATAAAAGTGAGCAACTACGAAGATATTCTCTACGAAACCGTTGGCCGCACCGCCATCATCACCATCAATCGCCCGGCCAAGTACAACGCCTTTCGGCCACGCACAGTGGTTGAATTGATCGATGCCTTCCAGCAAGCCGGCTGGAATCGCGACATCGGTTCGGTGGTGTTCACGGGCGCCGGTACCAAGGCGTTCTGTACCGGTGGTGATCAGTCCGATCACAGCGGCGGGCAGTACGGCAACAACGATGCACGCGGTGCGGT
>JANLSI010000405.1:0-2791 GCA_031362345.1 Pseudomonadota bacterium | reverse complement strand
GTCTCGAGTTGGCTGGCAAGGACCTCGAGAATCTGCTGCTTGCGACTGCCTTTCACACTTAGTCGATCAGGGTGCCGACGCCTTCGTCGGTGAACATTTCAAGCAGCACCGCATGATCGACCCGGCCATCAACGATGTGCGCGCGGCGCACACCGGCGTCGACCGCATCGAGCGCAGTCTGGACTTTGGGCAGCATGCCGCCCGAGATGGTGCCGTTCTCGATGAGTCGGCGCGTGGTTACGGCATCAATGCGGTTCAATAGCTCACCGCTCTCGCCCAGCACGCCGGCGGTATTGGTCAGCAGCATGAGCTTCTCAGCCTGCATGACCGACGCTATCTTCCCCGCCACCAGATCGGCATTGATGTTGAACGACGAGCCGTCGCTGCCGACGCCGATCGGTGCGATGACGGGAACGAAGGCGCCGTCAGCAAAGAAATCCAGCACGCTGCGATTGATGCCGCTCACTTCGCCAACAAAGCCCAGTTCCAACTGCGGCGCGCCGGCGGCGGTGCCCAGCTGACGCGCGATAATAAGCGGGCCATCCTTGCCGGTCAGGCCGACGGCACGCCCGCCGCTGGCATTGATGAGGTTGACGATTTCTTTATTAACCAACCCGCCCAGCACCATTTCGACCACCTCCATGGTCTCGGCGTCGGTCACGCGCATGCCGTCGATGAATTTCGATTCCTTACCCATGCGCTTGAGCATGTCGCCGATCTGCGGGCCGCCGCCATGCACGATGATGGGATGGATGCCGACCAGCTTCATGAGCACGATGTCGCGCGCGAAACTCGCTTTCAGGCGCTGCTCGGTCATGGCGTTGCCGCCGTATTTCACGACGATAGTCTTGCCCTGATAGCGTTGGATATAGGGCAGGGCTGCGGTCAGCACGTGCGCGACATTGGGCGCGTCGTTGGCATTGAGCGTCATCGGTGATTCCATAGCCGGACCCGCGCGGCCCGGCATCTAACTGGGTTGGAGGTCAGAACGGCAACTTGAGACTGGCGTCGATACCTTTGAGCATTTTGCGGAAGCGGTTCTTGACGTCTTCTAGCGCTTCGGCGTCGTCGCCTTCGAAACGCAGGGTCAGACAGGGCGTGGTGTTCGACGGGCGGATGAGTCCCCAGGAATCGACGAACTCGGCACGCATGCCGTCGAGTGTGTTGATTTCCGCATATTCAAATTCCGCGGTCGCATTCATCACCTGATCCATGAACTCCGCGTGACGGGCTTCCGGCATAGCGAGTCGCAGTTCCGGGGTCGCCACGCCGCCCGGCAGTGCGGCGAACACTTCCACCGGCGGCTTGCCGCTGTTGACCAGGATCTCAAGCAGGCGTGCCGCTGCGTAGAGCGCGTCGTCGAAGCCATACCAGCGATCGCGAAAGAAAAGGTGGCCACTCAATTCGCCCGCCAACAAAGCGCCGGTTTCTTGCATGAGGTTCTTGATGATCGAATGCCCGGTTTTAGACAGGATGGCTTCGCCGCCGGCGGCGATAATTTCGAGCGGCAGGTGACGCGAACACTTCACGTCGTAGATGACCTTGGCCCCCGGATTGTGGGCCAGGACGTCACGGGCGAAGAGGATCATCTGGCGGTCGGGCCAGATGATATTGCCGTCGCTATCGACGACGCCGAGTCGATCACCATCGCCATCGAAGGCCAGCCCAAGATCGGCATCTTCCTCCAGCACGGCTGCGATCAACTGCTGGAGATTCTCCGGCTGCGAAGGATCGGGATGATGGTTGGGGAAATCGCCGTCGACATCACAAAATAGCTCGATGACGTCGTGGCCGATAGCGCGCAGAACAGCGGGCGCAACCATGCCCGGCACGCCATTGCCGCAATCGACCACCACCTTGAGCGCATCGCCGAGGGAGACCGGGATCTCTTCGCTGATGCGGCGAATATATTCGGCAACGATGTCGGTGGACTGCATGGAGCCCGTGCCTTCGACGAAATCGCGGGCCTCGACCCGGCGGCGTATGGCCTGGATGGCCTCACCCGACAGCGTCTGGCCGTCGAGCACGATCTTGAGACCGTTGTACTGCGCGGGATTGTGACTGCCCGTGATCATTACGCCGCTGTGGGCGTCGAGAAAATGCGTGGCGAAATAGAGTACCGGCGTCGGCGCGAGGCCGATGTCGAGCACATCGCGGCCGGACTGGAGCAAGCCATTGGCCAGAGCCTGCATCAAGGGCGCGCTGGAATGGCGACCGTCGCGCGCCACCACCACGGTCTTCTGACCACGCGCCTCAGCTTCAGCGCCGAGTGCGCGGCCAATCTCATAGACGTTTTCTTCGGTCAGCGTCTCGCCGACTACGCCACGGATGTCGTAGGCGCGGAAGATGGAACTGGCGACTTTGGTATCGCCGCTGGCGAAATCATCCATCCCAACGTCGAGATTGAAATCGAGATCGATGTTGAGTGCGGGGACTACGCTACCTGGCACGGTCGGATCGTCGTCGAGCGCCGCGTGGGCCGCGCGCTTGATCATAGTGATGTCGTCAGCGTCGGTGTCGGAGCGCGCGCTGAGCGCGGCGTCCGGGACGGCGCCTCCCGCAGCACGGTTGTGCGCGCCGGGTAGCAATTGTTCGAGACCGGGGTGGGCACCCTCAAGGATGGCCTTGATGGCGCCGGTGAATATCACTGCGTCTGCGCTGGCGATAGTACCGGGGCCACGACGCCGGGCCAGCAACACCACGATGGCGCCGCCGCAGGCCAGCACCAGTGCGATGACGGGTAACAGCATGTCGTGGCCGCTGTCCTGGCCGGTACCGGTACCGGCCAGGA
>JANLSI010000393.1:0-2879 GCA_031362345.1 Pseudomonadota bacterium | reverse complement strand
GTGCGCTGACCATCGTCGCGCTCGCCTTGCAGGCCGAGCGACAAGGCCTCGAGCAGACCCACCAGGCTAGGGTCGCTGGCCAGCGCACCGAGCAGGGGCTCGGCACTGGTCAGGCGATCGGACAAATCCCACAGCTCATCGGTGCTCAGATAGAGCAGACCGTTACGCGCGAAGAACTCACCACCGCCGGGCTGAGCGACGGCATGGGCGATATCGTCACGCTCGCGCAGACGGCGCGTCAGTTCATCGGCGGCGTCCTCGGCCTGCCCCACGTGGCGGGATTCGGTGTAAACCACCACATCGCCGGGCAGGCGCGGGAAGGCCGCAGCGAGCGCGTCGCTCGCGCGCATATGGGGCAGCTCGGCATCGAGCATCTTGCTGGTGTCGGTATCGATGGCCACATGGCCGACGGTGTACCAGCCGGCCACTGCGCTAAGGGCAATACTCACCGTCAATACCAGCCACGCGTGGCGCGTACTGGCCGTGACGATGGCGGCGGCCGCATTCCGCGGCAGGGTCTTCCAGTAGATGTTCATGGCAAGTCGGCGCCGCGTGGCGGCCAGCGGCAGAAGTGGTGTCTATCAGCGACGAACGCTGGCCGGTCGGGTGATCAGCGACAGATCGCCGATGCCGGCGCGGCCGATGATGGCAATCACATCGGCGACCCGGCCAGCATCGGCCTCGGCGTCGGCGTGCAACGCCACGCGGGGCGGCGGGTGGCCGTTGGCGCTCAAGGCCAGCGCGAGACTGGCATCGTCGCGCACCGCTTTGTCGTAGGTGACCTTGCCGTCCTTGTCGAGCACCACGTGGGGCACTCTGCTTGGCGGTGCTTGCAGGCTCTTCGACTGCGGCGGCAGCAGCGCTTCCACCAGTTCCTGGTCGAGGCTACCGGCCAGCATGAAATACAGGATCAGAATAAACACCACGTCGATCAGCGGAATGACATTGGCGTCGCGCTCGGCCAGATTGCCGTGCTTACCGTGCGCACCGAGATAGCGGCGGTCGGCCTTGGGATTGGGTGGTTCGATGATCATCGTGCTTCAGTTGGCGGCGGGCGCATCGAACGAGCGCGCGCGCCGCAGATCGACCGCCACAATACCGGTGCTCTTCAAAATGTCGATGACGTTGACCGCACGCTGCAGCTTGACGCCATTGTCGACCGCGACGATGGCGAGATCCTTGTCACCCCGTTGGCGCTGCGCGGCGCTGCGCAACAGTTCCTGATCGCTCATCTGACGGCCCGCCAGCCAGGTGCTGCCATCGCGGTGCAGTTCAACTTGCAAGGGCGGCACGGGCGGCGGTTTGTCGGCCTGATTCTGGCTAGCGGTACCCACGCCCATGGCGCGCGGCTGCAGGAAGTTGGTCCGCAGCATGAAAAAGATCAGCAGAATAATGACCAGGTCAACCAGCGCCACCAGGGTGATACGGCGCGCACGCCGCGGGCGCTTGAGCCGCAGTTCACGCACGCGACTTGGTATCAGGTTGGCCGAGGTCGAGCTCGGTGGTGAAAACGCGCGCGATGATGTCTTCGATGCCGGCCACAATGTGGTTCAGGCGCGTTTCCAGCAGCGAATGCAGCACCGCGAACGGGATCGCCATCGACAGACCCACGCCGGTACACAGCAATGCTTCCCAGATACCGCCGGCAAGTTTGGCCGCGTCATTGGCCCCGGCGGTGGTCTCCAGCGCTTGGAAGGAGGCGATGATACCGGTCACCGTGCCGAGCAGGCCGAGCAAGGGCGCGATGTAGTAAATGATCTCGATAGTCGGCAGGTGATCGTGCAGCGGCTGCAGAAACACCCGCGCCCGGCGATAGAGTTCTTCGCGCACCAGCTCGACATTGTCCGGGCGCAGTCGCTTCAAGGCATATTCGACGTCCCGCGCAAAGCCCAGGCCATTGCGCTTGATCATGTCCTGGCCTTGCTTGACGTCGCCGCCTTCCCAGGTATCGATGGCCTTGTGCAGGTCGCGCATCGAGCCGTCGCGCACCTGCATGAACTGCACAATCTTAAACATCACGGTGGCGAGGCCGAGCACCGAGACCGTGAGCATCACGATGATCAGTTTGCCCCCCAGTTCGATTAGTCGGATGACCCCCGTCCACCACGAAGCGGGGTCGAGACTGACACCGAGCTTGAGCTTTTCGCCGCTGCGTTCGGCCGGCGGGTCGCCAGCCTCGGCGGCAGCCGCCACTTCGGCGGCCTTGTCGACCACCGCATCGGCGGCATTAGCGGCCTTGTCAGCCACAATCGCGGCCGCATCGGCGGCCGTGGTCGCGGCCTGCGCCGCGACGCCTTTGGCGGTATCCGTGGCCGCCTGCTGGGACCAGACTTGAGCGCTCGCCACGAGGGCGATGAAGAACGTAAACATAGCCACGCACCGGGCTGCCCTCGATCGACGGGGCATCACCCCTTCAGTTCGCCATCGCATAGCTGTCCCTTATATTGAGCGCGCGTGATGCTCTTGATTAGAGTCGGCGCCTGCTCTTATGAGCCGACCGGACGGCTGGCTCGACGGCCGATTATAGGGCAGGGGTCCCCACAAGGGGAATTGCCCCAAACGCCGCGTAACAATGCATCACGTTAGCCTCAGACGCTAGGTTTCACGAGGTGCCCGCGCCACCAGCGGCGCATTACACTAGCCCGTCCACGGGCGTTTGCCCGCCATAGGCTTGTCCATGCCAAACCGCATCGCCGCCCTCTACGAACGCCTCGTGCTGCGCAATCCGTGGCTGACACTCGCCCTGCTCGGCTTGGTGATGGCGGCCCTGCTGCCGGGCTTACGCAATTTCAAGCTCGACGCCTCGACCGATGCACTGCTGTTGGAAAGCGATAAGGATCTGCGCGCCTTCCGTCAGATAGCCATGCGTTACAAGACCC
>JANLSI010000384.1:0-7619 GCA_031362345.1 Pseudomonadota bacterium | reverse complement strand
GCAAGCGTCATGGTGGCGGCATCGAGCACCATGCCAAGCGCGCGACCGCAGCCGCAGGACGCGGTCGCCTTCATGTACACCTCGGGTTCGACCGGTCGCCCCAAGGCCGTCATCCATTCCCACTACACGGCGGTGGCCCAGGCCGAAGCGGTGTGCAGCCGCATGGGCTATCGCGCCGATGATCGTCTTCTGACCGTGTTTCCGCTGTTTCACGGCAATGCCCTGGTGTGGTCGGCGCTGGCTGCGGTGTGGGCCGGCGCGCGCGTGATCATCCATCGCCGCTTCAGCGCGAGCAGATTCTGGACCTCGGTGCGTCGCCACGGCGCGACCGAAGTAAATCTGCTGCTCGGTGCCATCAATATGCTGCTCGCCCAGCCCGCGCGGCCGGACGATGCCGACAACCCGATACGGCTGGTACTGGCCAATGTCACCGAGCCCATTTATCGCGAGTTTCGCGCGCGCTTCGCTGTCGACATCGTCTCAACCTGGGCGCTGGCGGAAGGACCGCTCGGCACCATGACTGCGCCGGGCCACGGCTATCGGGCCGGTGAGATCGGGTGGCCGATGGGTAGCGACAACGAAGTGCGGGTGGTCGACGAACAGGACCAGCCCGTGCCGGACGGCGAGCTGGGCGAACTGGTGCAACGCAACCGCGCAGTCATGCTCGGTTATTTCAGGAACGAGGCCGAGACCGCGCGGGTGCTGCACGGCGGCTGGGTACACAGCGGCGATCTCGGTTATCGCGATGCCCAGGGTTTGTTCTACTTCGTCGGTCGGCGCAAGAATGTTATTCGCCGTGCTGGCGAGAATGTCTCGGGCGAAGAAGTCGAAGAATGCCTGCAAACCCATCCGGCAGTGGAGGAGGCGGCCGTCATCGCGGTGCCCGATGCGATGCGCGGTGAGGAAGTGAAGGCCCATATCGTGTTGCGTAGCGGTCAGCAGCTGAGCCCCGAAGCGGTGGTAGCCTGGTGTGCTGAGCGCCTGTCGAATTTCAAGATCCCGCGTTATGTGGAATTCATGAGCGAGCTGCCGCGCACCGGCCCGCTTAAGATCGAGCGCCCCGCTCTGGCGGCGCGCGCCAATCTGAGCGCGTGCTGGGATCGCGCGCGGCAATCGCCGGGCGCGGAGTGAAATCGACATGACTTACCTGTGCGGCGTCGACATCGGCGGCACCTTTACCGATGTCGTGATTGTCGACCAACAAGGCCGTGTGACTCTCGCCAAGTCTGCGTCTACACCCGACGATTTCTCGCGCGGCTTTTTTACCGCGCTGGAGCAAGGCGCGCAGACCCTCGGCCTGTCGCTGCGTGAACTGCTTGCGCAGACCGCGCTGCTGTCCCATGGCACGACGGTTGCGACCAACGTGGTTGTGGAGCGACGCGGCGCCAAAGTCGGCCTGCTGACCACCGCCGGCCATGGCGATGCGCTTTTGATCATGCGTGCCTATGGGCGCGCGGCGGGTTTGTCGGCAGCCGAGACGCTGCGCTTCTCCGCCACTGCCAAGCCCACACCGCTGGTGCCGCGCAGTCTGATTCATGAGATCCCCGAGCGTATGGACGTGCACGGCGAGGTGGTCGTGCGCCTGAACGAGGCGGCGGTACGGGCCGCGGTGCGCGCCTTGCTCGCGACCGGCATCGAGTCGCTCGCCATTGCCTTTTTATGGTCGTTCCGCAATCCCGCCCACGAACTTCGCGCGCGCGAGATTGTGCGCGAGGAAGCTCCCCATTTATTCGTCACTTGTTCCTGCGAGCTGGTGCCCTTGCTCGGTGAATACGAACGCACCGTCGCGACCGTCATGAATAGCTACGTCGGCCCGCTCACCAGTCGTTATGTCGATCGCATCGCGCAGCGTGCCGGCGATGAAGGGCTGGCCGCACCGTTTCTTCTCATGCAATGCAATGGTGGTCTGACCTCGGCCGCGGCCGCCAAGCGCGCTCCACTGCTGCTGCTGCAATCGGGACCGTGCGGCGGCGTGATGGGGGCCGCCTACCTTGGCGCATTACTTGGTCATGGCAATATCATCGCCACCGACATGGGTGGCACCACCTTCGATGTGGGTCTGGTGCACGAGGGCATACCGCTGCGCACCTCGACCACCATCGTGCATCAATACGAATTCTACGTGCCGGCCATTGATGTCAAATCCATCGGCGCCGGCGGTGGCAGCGTGGCGTGGCTGGACGACAAGCGCGGCGCACTGTCGGTCGGACCGCGCAGCGCCGGCGCCATGCCGGGCCCGATCTGTTATCGTCGCGGCGGCCGCGAACCGACCGTCACCGACGCTGACCTGGTGCTCGGTTATATCGACCCCGATTTTTTTCTCGGTGGCCGCGAATCACTCGACCGCGCGTCCGCCTGGCAGGCGATGGCAGCCTTGGGCGCACCGCTGGGCCTGGATGCTTATCACACCGCCGCCGGCATCAATCGCATCGTCGATGACCATATGGCCGATCTGATCCGCCGCGAGACCATCGAGAAGGGCCTCGACCCGCGCGACTTTGTACTGTTCAGCTATGGTGGTGCGGGGCCCTGCCACGCCGGTGCCTATGGGCGCGAACTCGGCATCGCGACCCTGGTGGTGCCGCTCACCGGCACCGCCTCGGTGTGGTCGGCCTTCGGCGTGGTGTCGTCCGATGTCATTCACGTCTATGAACATGACCAATTGATGGTAGCGCCGTTCGACGTCGTACCGCTGCGCGCGCAACTCGCCGAACTCGCCGCGCGCGCCCGCGCAGAATTCGCTGCCGAGGGTTTTGTTTCATCCCAGCTGACACTGCGCTGGTCGGCCGACTTGCGTCATCGCCTCCAGGTGCACGTAGTGGAAGTGGAATTCTCACCGCTGCTCGACGATGCCGTGCTCGGCAGCAAACTGTTGGAGCGTTTCGGTGCGCGCTACGAAGCCTTGTACGGCGCCGGCACCGCCTATGCCGAAGCGGGTGTGGAACTCGTCGCACTGCGCCTGCACGCCAGCGCGACAGTACACAAGCCAGCGCTGCAAGCGCAGGACGAAGGCGAAGCGACGCCACCTGCAGCGGCCCGTGCCGCGCCCCGCGCAATCTTCTGGCCGGAGCTCGCGGGCCTGGTCGACACGCCTATCTATCGCGCCGCCGAGTTGCGCCCGGGCAATGTAATCCTAGGCCCGGCAGTAATCGAGCCGACGGTCACCACCATCGTGGTACGTCCCGGTCAGCGCGCGCGCCTTGATGGCTACGGCAATATCATCATCGACCTGAATCTGCAGGAGGTCGCATGAGCAGCGAAACCCGCGCGTCGCCGCCCTGGGATGGCGTCAACAATTCCTATATCCCTGGGCCCGAACTGAAACTCCCAGCCGGGCTCGACTTGCACCGTGAAACCGCCGCCGATCTCGATCCCATCACCTATGAGGTCTTGCGGCACGCGCTGTGGAACGTCAACGATGAACACGGCGTCACCATTCAGAAGGTCTCCGGTTCGCCCTTTGCCAGTGTCGCCCACGACTTCAATACCGTGATCCTGACAGAAGACGGCGAGTTCGTGTTCTTCGGCCCGCATATCCAGTATTTCTCCGGCACCATGGATCTACCTATTAAATGGACGCTGGAAAATCTCGCCGGTGAGATAGGCATCGGCGAGGGCGATATGTTTCTGTCCAACGATCCCTGGATAGGCGCGAGCCATCAGTCCGATGTACAGATCACTTGTCCGGTATTCTGGGAAGGTCGCATCTTCTGCTGGGTCGCCAATGCTTTGCATCAATACGATATCGGCGGCAACACGCCCGGTAGTTTCTGCGCCGACGCGCGCGATGTATTCGATGAGCCCGTGCCGATACCGCCGATAAAGATAGTCGAGGGCGGCACCCTTCGGCGTGACCTTGAGCGCATGTATCTGCGCCACTCGCGTCAACCACAACTGCTAGCCCTCGATCTGCGTGCGCAGATCGCCGGCAATCTGGTGGCGCGCAATCGCATTCACGGCTTCATCCAGCGCTATGGTCCGGCCACGGTCAAGGCTGCCATGCGCCGCCTCATCGACGACGGTGCACGGGCCTTTCGCGCGCGCCTGAACGAGATCCCGAACGGCACCTGGCGCGCGATTACTTATCTGGAGGCCGCCGCGCCCCACGATCGTGGCGTCTATCCGGTGCACATGGCGGTCACCAAGTCTGACGACGCACTGGTGTTCGACAACCGTGGCTCCCATCGCCAGACCGGCTCCCTGAACGCGAGCTTTTCCGGCTGGCGAGCGGGTATCCTGAGTGTGCTCAATCCACTCATGTGTTACGACCAGCTCTACGCCGCCGGTGGCGCGCTGCGCCACGTGCGCTTCGAACCCGAGCGCGGCACCATCAACTGTCCGAGCTTTCCCGCTTCGGTGACCAATTCCCAGATCGGCAATCTGATCGGCGGTGCACTGGCCAATGTCGTCATCGGCAAGATGCTGCTGGCGGCGCCTTCGTTGCGCGAAGAAGTGTTCGCGGTGTGCGGCGACAGTGTGTTTCCCCTGAGCGCGATTGCCGGCATCGATGCCGCGGGTCAGGCCTTCGGCACGGGCTTTCTCGATCCCATGGCCGGCGCCATCGGCGCCTTTCCCCATCGCGACGGTATCGATACCGGTGGCGTGCATTGGGAGCCGAAGTCGATCATGGGCAATGTCGAACAGATCGAGCAGAGCTTTCCCATCCTCTATCTCTATCGACGCGAGGTCGCGGATTCCGGCGGCGCCGGTCAGTTTCGCGGCGGCAACTCGGCGGCGTTCGCCGTCGTGCCCCACGGTGTCGAGCAGATTTTCCATGCGCCCTCGGCAGCCGGCTGCGCGGTGCCGACCAGTAGCGGTCTAGCCGGCGGTTACCCGGCGCGCACCAATTCCTTTCGCATGATTCGCGATAGCGACGTGCGCGCACGCTTTGCGCGCGGCGAACTGCCGACCGCGCTGCATGCCGTCGGTGGCCACGAAATCCCCATCCATGCCAAGGAACGCGGACTCGTGCAATTGCGCAACGATGTCTGGGAAGTGGCGTGGTGCGCCGGCGGCGGTTATGGCGACCCCTACACCCGCGAGCCACAACGGGTGCGCGACGATGTCAGCGAAGGACGCGTCAGCGTTGCTTGGGCACGGCAGGCCTATGGCGTGTGCTTCCACCAAGGCCTGGAGCCCTTACAGGTGGATACCGAAACAACCCGCCAGCTGCGACAACAAGTTCTGCGCGACATCGCACCGTTCGCCGATGACGTCTCGCCCCAGGCCGCACGCGCGCTCAGCGCGGGCCTGGAATTGCTTGGCGACGACGCGCGTGGCGCCTTGCGTTGCGTGCGTTGTCATCATGGACTCGGCGCGGCCGATGCTAATTACAAATTATCGACGCGACTCGAACAGTCGCCGATCACCGCCGCCAATCCCCATATCCAGGACGCCACACTGCGTACCGACGCGCCCCTGGTTTTGCGTCGCTACCATTGCCCGGGTTGCGGACTGACGCTCGATACGGAAGTTGCCCTGGCAGATCAAGCGCCGCTGTGGGATATCGAACTGCGATGAACCCCGGCCGTGGGTAAGATTGCCCGGCGAGTGTCGCTGCCGGCACTGATTGCCGACTGGCTGCCGCGCGATGCGAGCGTCGCGCTCGGCGGCCTGCATTTCCACAACACGCCGATGGCGCTGGTGCGGGAAATCATCCGCCAGGCTATCCCGATAGCGCATCTCGTGCCGCCGCTGGATGGCTCGATCAATGCCGATCAGCTGATCGGTGCGGGCCTGGTGCGCGAAGTGCAGCTGGCCTATCTGGGCGCCGAGATCTACGGCCTGGCCGGGCGCTTTCGCGCTGCCGCTGAGGCCGGCAGCTTGCGCATACGCGACTGCGAGGAAGCGGGTTTCACGCTGGCCCTGCGCGCCGGCGCTGCCGGTCTGCCATTTGCGGCCTTACCCCAGGCTTTCATGCCGCCGGTCGGCGATATTCCCAGCGTGCTGGCGGTGAACGACACCGACTATCGAACTATTGTTGATCCCTTCACGAGTGCCGAGCAGGTGGTGGTGCGCGCCATTGCGCCGGACGTGGCGGTGATCCACACCCAATTCATCGACCGCCGCGGTAACTGCGGTTTCCTCGGTGCGCCCATGCTCGATCTCGACATTGCGCGTGCCGCACGTATCTGCCTGGTGCAGGCTGAGCACGAGGTGGAAGAATTACCAGAGACTTGTCGCGCCTGGTTACCGGGCTATGTAGTAGACGCCTATTGCGTATTGGCGGGCGGCGCTCATCCAGCTTCATCCCATGGGCTTTATGCCCACGATGACGCGCATCTGCAAGCCTACGTCGCCGCTGCTCAGACCGACGCCGGCTACGCGCGTTATCGCGACGCGACGATCGGTGTCAGCGAATCCGACTATCGTGCCGCAGTCGATATCGACGCGCGCCTTGCGCTGCTCGTGCGCGAGCTGCCATGAATTATTCGCGTGGCGAATTGATGGTGCTGGTGTGCGCTCGCGCGCTGCGCGATGGTGATGTGATTGTGACGGGCACGCGTGCGACTTTGCCGAGTGCGGCCTATCGCAGCGCGCAGTTGTTGGGCAAGCCGCGTATCAGCGCCATGATAGGCGCGACCGGCACCATCGATCCGAGGGTGCAACCGGTGCCGGCGTCGGGCGGTGATCAGGCGTTTCTAGACGGTCGTGTGACCCTCGATTTAGCCACCGGCGTCTGCGATCAGTTGCGCGGTTTTATCGACGTGATTTTTCTCGGCGCCTTGCAACTCGACAAGCTGGGACGCTGCAATCTGGCCGTGGTCGGCGATTACCAGCGGCCACGCTTGCGCGGACCGGGCAGCATAGGCTTGTCCATGGTCGGCAGTGTCAAACGTACGTTCATGTTTTTCGAACGTCACGACCCGCGCGTGCTGGTCGAGCAGGTCGATTTCGTCAGCGGTGACATCCTGCGCGATGGGGGCGAACTGCTGGTGGTCACACCGCTCGGCGTGTTGGGCTCCATAGCGGGGCAAGCAGGCGTGCATCTGTTGAGCGTGCATGGCGGTGTCAGCTTCGATGACATTCAGGCGCGAACTGGTTTTGCGCTCGATCGTGAGCGGGCGATGACCACCAGCTTACCGACTAGCACCGAACTCGCGGCGCTCCGCAGCCTGCCGGACGGCAACGCCCTGGCAGCCATGCTGCCGGCGTGACGCGCGTCGCGATCTAGCGATCCCAGATCACGTGTTCGCCTTCCCGCGCAGCGATCTGGAGCATCTTGATCAGGGGCGCGGCGCGATGGGTAGCACTGATGGCGGGCTCACGATCTTCTTCATCGTCGGTTGTGCCACGATCGGCGGCCAATGGGCGTACCGGACCGTCCTGCACAGCAGCTTCGAGTCGCGTCAGGGCAGCCGCAATATCCTGGGCGGCGAGAGACCCGGGTAATGAGCCGCTGTGGCCCATGATCCTGATCAACTCGCGCGCGACGGCTTCGAGCATAAGGATATCGGGCGAATACTTACTCTTGAATGTAATGGGCATGGCGAGACGTGCTCCAGGCTTGGTTGCTCAAGGCAGAATGGCAAAGGCCCGCGCCGGAAAGCCAAACCCGCCTTTGACCTTGGGCCAGGTCACCACGATCAACGCGCCGCTGGCCGGCACCTGATCGAGAT
>JANLSI010000365.1:0-5265 GCA_031362345.1 Pseudomonadota bacterium | reverse complement strand
TGCGCGACATGGGATCGCTCGGATTGCTCGGCATTCGTTACGCTGCGCAATACGGCGGCAGCGAAATGGATACGCTCGCGACCGCGCTGTTGGCCGAAGAACTCGGCCGCTCATCCTATGGTGGATTCGCCGTCACGGTGCTGGTGCACACCGACATGGCGAGCCCGCATCTGCACCACGCCGGCAGCAAAGAACAACTCGAGCGCTATATGCCGGATATCATCGCCGGCAAGCGCATTGCGGCGGTCGCTATGACCGAGGCCGATGCCGGTTCAGACCTGGCCGGCATGCGCACTAGTGCGCGGCGCGAGGGCCAGGAATGGGTATTGAACGGCGCCAAGATGTTCATCACCAATGGCGTGTATGGCGATATCTATTTTGTCGCGGCCAAGACCGGCGCGCCGGGTCGCAATCGCGACATGTCGATGTTCATCGTCGAGAAAGGCACACCCGGCTTCAAGGTCGCGCGGCCCTTGAAGAAACACGGCTGGCTGTCCAGCGATACTGCGGAACTGCACTTCGAGAATTGCCGCATCCCGGTCGGCAATCTGCTCGGCGAGGAGAACCGCGGCTTTTATGCGCTGATGAATAACCTGCAGAACGAACGCATCGTGCTCGGTGCGCAGTCCATGGGCGAAGCGGCGCGCGCTATCGAACTGGCGCTGGCATGGGTCACCCAGCGTCAGGCCTTCGGTGCACCCTTGTGGGACAAGCAAACGATTCGTCAGCGGCTCGCCATGCGCAGCTCACAAGTCGAGGCCTGTCGCGCGCTGATCTTCAATACCGCTTGGCGCGATACCCAGGGCCAGCAGGTCACCAAGGAAGTGTCGATGATCAAAGCCCTGGCCGGCACCCTGGTCAACGAAGTGATGTACGACTGCCTGCAGTTCCACGGCGGCATGGGCTATATGCGCGAATCGGCCATCGAACGCATGACCCGCGACGCGCGGGTGCAATCGATCGGCGGCGGCGCGACGGAAGTGATGCTCGAAGAAGTGGCCAAGCGCATGGTGCCGCAATGAACCACATTGCCAAGCGACCGCCGCTGAAATAGCCAGGCTCTGGGACCAATGTCCGACTGAAGTCGGACCGACAAAGGATCTGGACCAATCGCCGGTCTTCTTGTGTGGGTCCGACTTCAGTCGGACATTTTCTTGCAGAGCCTCAAGGCAAAGCCTTATTTCGCTGCGAAATCGCCCGGCCAATTGGTGTGCCAGTCGTGTTCAAAATCGGCGACGGTCACGGCGCGCTTCAGGGTCAGGTCATCGTTCAGCAACTCGTAGATCACATCGGTCTCACTGCGCATGCCAAAGAAGATGATGGCCTGTTCGTGGCCCGCGCCTTCGATATGCACTTCGCCTTCGCCGCCGTGGGAATAGCTGCCGGCCGGCTTGACCTTTACTACTTCGCCGCCGTTGATCTGCTCACGCACACGTAACTCACCTTCGAGCACCAGGGTCGAGGTGCAGGCCGCGTGGCGGTGATACATGCATTGGCCCTCGGCTTCGAATTTGACCAGCATGTCGGCGGTACGCGCCGCGAGGTCGACATTCAGAATGCGGTAATAGGTGCCGGGTGTGAAAAACTTGTGCCACTCGACCTTGCTGGTGTCGTATTTGAAGCTGGCCTGGTCATTTGCGCCGCTGGTCTGGGGGGCTAGGTTGCTGCTCATGTCGATGGTGTCTCCTTGGGGTGTAGGCATCCCTTGCGGGGATGTCGCCGGATGGTGAACACATTCTAACGCCTGCCATGGCCAGGACGGCAGACTCGCTTGCGTCGAGCCAAGGCGCGCTCACGCACAACACCAATATTGGGGGATGCGTGGCCCCGCAGTGCGGTGTTTGCGCAGCGCCGACCGGCCGCCCCGCCGTGCTCTGCTAGAGTGCCGCCCACGCCCCCGTCATGCGCAGGTTTCATCATGATCACACGACCCATACCGCTCCTCCTGGCAACACTCCTGAGCATGGCAAGCGGCGCTCTCCCGGCCCGGGCCGACGACCCGCGCCAGACCCATGCCGAGCGTGATCAGGACAACTGGTTGACCTACGGTCATGGCTTCGGCAACCAGCGCTACAGCGAACTGCGCGAGATAGACACCGGCAACGTCGCGAAACTTACGCCCGCCTGGATTATGCAGACCGGCATCGTTGGCACCTTTCCGACCAATCCGCTGGTGGTCGATGGCGTGATGTATCTGACCACGCCTTTCAACCATGTCATTGCGCTTGATGCCGCCACCGGCGCGGTGAAGTGGCGCTACACGCACAAGCCCAGCACTGACCAGCTGTGCTGCGGATCGCACAACCGCGGTCTCGCCTGGGGCGATGGGCGTTTGTTCATGATCACCGCCGATGCACGTCTCATCGCGCTCGCCGCGCAAGACGGCAAATTGGTCTGGGACATTCCCGTCGTCGATCCGATGAGCGGCAAACCCGACGACCTCACCGCCATCACCCACTACGATGCCAGCCAGCACGCAGCCTTCGATCGCGCCACGCGTTTCGCCGGTAACATGGCGCCGCTGGTCTACGCCGGCAAGGTCTTCGTCGGCGTCAGTGGCACGGGTTATAGCGCGGTCTTGGGCGACGCGGAGAAGAACTCAGCATCGGTGCTGGGCAAGCCCGGCGTGCGCGATGGACTACGTGCCTTCCTGAGCGCCTACAGCGTCAACGATGGCCATCTGCTATGGCGCTGGTACTCAACTGCAGCGAGTGGCTGGGAAGGCGACTTCGTGGCCAAGACCGCCTTTGGCGATGCGCTGCCACGGGACATCGCCACCGAGCGCGCAAGTGCCGCGCAATATCGCGATGCCTGGAAAACCGGCGGCGGATCGATTTACTCCACGCCTTCGCTCGACGCCGACCATGGGCTGATCTATTTCGGCACTGGCAATGCCTCGCCCGGCTACGAAGATGACAAACGCCCGGGCGACAATCTCTACACCTCGTCGCTGATCGCGCTCGATGTCGCCACCGGCAAGCTGCGTTGGCATCACCAGCTGGTGCCCCATGACCTGTGGGGCTACGACGCTGCATCGCCGCCGGTGCTCATCGATCTGAAAGGCCCTGATCTGAAACCGCTGCCAGTACTCGCCGCCGCATCGAAGTCAGGCTGGATGTATGTACTGAACCGCCTGACCGGCGCGCCGGTGCTGCGATCCGAGCCCTTCGTGCCGCAGGATGCGACCATGTTCCGCCGCGCCACACCGGCAGGCATCGATGTGCTGCCCGGTGCAGCCGGCGGCGCCAACTGGCCACCCAGCGCCTACAGCCCGCAAACCGGCTGGGTCTATGTACCGGCCAGCGATGCCGCCACCCACTATCAACTAGTGAAAAATGCCGAGGGCAGATCCGTCACCGAGCTGAGCTTCAAGGACAACGCGCAGCGCGCTGGCACCTTGTCCGCCATCGATCCCAAGGACGGCAAAATCAAATGGCAGTTGAAGACCGATCTGCCGATGATGTCGGGCGCACTGGCAACGGCTGGCGGTCTGCTGTTCACCGGCGAGTCGAATGGCGATTTCATCGCCGTCGATGCCCGCAGCGGCAAGCGCTTATGGCGTTTTGCAACCGGTGCCGGCGTCAACGCACCGGCCATCACCTATCGCGTCGGCGGGCGCCAATACGTGGCAGTCGCGGCGGGTGGCCATGCCTTGTTCAAGTTCCCACTGGGCGATGCGGTGATCGCGTTTGCTGTGCCGAAATAGCGGGGCTGTCGCCCCCCGATATCTGAGGATGGACCCAGCCACCCACAACAAAATCGTCTCGTTCATCTGGGGCCTTGCCGATCATGCGCTGCGTGATCGGTTCAAACGCGGCAAATACCCCGATGTGATCCTGCCGATATGCGTCATACGGCGTATGGACACGGTGCTGGAGCCGACCAAGCAGAACGTGCTCGACAACTTCAAATTCCGCGTCATGCACCAGGGCGAGGCGTTATCGCTGGTCACCCGCTCGATCGACGGGCAGATACTCTTTCTCGCCAACATGGCCTCGAAAGTGTGCAGCTAGGCGACTAAGCAGCCCGTTTCAAGCGCTGGCGCGCGACCACAGCCATGCCCCCCAGCATCATGTAGAGCGATGCGGGCACCGGTACCGGTTGCAAAAACTCGAACGGGCCGCTGAGGGTGCGTCCGGAAGCAAATGTGAGCGACGCGGTCGTACGGCCCAGACGAGCCGCGCCATGGAGCGCCAGGAGGGAATGCTCGATTGCATTGTGGGGTGCGACCACCCCTGACCAGCCGAGCAAGGGGAGGACGAATACGAGCGGATCGTCGGTCAGGTTGCTTATGGTATAGACGTAATGAAACTCGGAACCCTGGATGTCGACATGGTTGGCCAGTTCGACCACCGGGACTTCGGTCGAGACCGGCGGATCGCCCAACTCCTCCTGTACCTCTCTCACCACCACCGACGAGGTGGTCGCCTGTTGCAAATTGAATTCGCTGGCGTCACCAACAGGTCCCCACGAGCGATCGGTAAATTCATGATAATCGGCGCCACAAATGTAGCCAACACACGGCTGCTGCACGACGTGGCTGCCGGTGAAGTCGGCAATGCCGGTCCGTTGCTGGTAGGACGGCTGTGCAAACGGCTGGACGCCGAAATAATCCCAGGAAAAGTCGCATGCGGTCTGAGGGCACAGCCCATCGGTGGCGAGCAACGTGCCACCATGCACGTCCTTCCAGACCAGCTTGAAATCGGCATCTGGCAGCGAGTAGGTGACCGAATAAGTTATCTGGCAGGTGGGCGTACCGCAGTTGACTATCGACGACAGGATAGTGTCGACAGGGCCGGATAGGCTGGCAATGGTGAACGGTGTATCCGCCGGATTCGCGGTAGGCGCTGCCAGCGCGCCGTGAATCGTGGATAGGGTCATGATCAGCGCGATGAACCTGCCGATGCTAGGCATAGCGAGCCTCCTCCCAGGATTGCGAACCGACGTCACGTGGGGCAACGCCGTGATTCAACTTCGGGCGTTGCAGGATCCCCGCAACCCCGGCGCCCTTAATCATTACGATTTCAGACGAGGGTGAACATACCAAGAAAGATAACCGGCCTTCGACCTCGTCGTCGTCACGTTCGGCCAGACGCGCGCGCAGTTCGTGCAGCTCCGCTTCAAGGAGATGGAATTCCCGGCGTGCGAGCTGACACCGGGGAAGCCGCGACTCAAACGAGCGTCAGTCCGCCGTCAACGATGAGTGTCTGGCCGGTGACGAAGGAAGCTTGCGTTGAACACAGGAAGGCGACCACCGCCGCGACC
>JANLSI010000362.1:0-2035 GCA_031362345.1 Pseudomonadota bacterium | reverse complement strand
TGGTACACGAACAAATACTTAGGCATCGCAATCTCTCCATAGGTGTAAGCAATACGGCGATGTAAGACCCGCGTGGCAGCGCCAGCTCAAAAATGAGGCGGGGGCGAAGTCGTCCTTGAGCGAGTGGGCTGCGACGAAGTGTAGGTGCTTGTTTGCTTCGTTGTCCTCCTCGATTAGGTGACGCGCATATCCGCCCGCACGCGCAAACCGAGCGGCATTCTTGCGATACGGAAGTAATCGACAGCAAGTGCGAGCGACACCGTGCCGAGTGTCTAGCCAGCCTCGCGTTTGTATGTAAGGAGGGATTTGCCGTCAGCCGGGTTCCGTCAGGTGGTGTACCGCCCTGAAGCCCTCCAGTCGCAACACGAAACGTCCATCTTGGTCCAGCACGGCGCTGCTCTGCACACCGAGCTCTTCGGCATAGGCGCGTACCAAGGCGAGACCCAAGCCGGCATGACCGTCTTCACGGCGCGCAGCGTCCTTGCGCCAGAATCGATCGAAGATATGGGGCAGATCGTGTTCCTCAAGTTCCCCGCGCGGATTGGCCACCGCCAGCGCGACGCCTGTGGCATCGACTCGACATTCGACCGCTACCTCAGCGTCAGCTGGACTGTGAGCGACAGCATTGCCGATGACATTACGTAACAGCAAATCAAGCGCATTGCGTTCAGCGCGAACAGTGACGGCGACCGGACCGCTATAGCGGTAGCGCAACTTGCGCGCGCTCGCGGTCGCCGCTGCCACGCGCCAGGCCTGGGCGACAGCGGCGACCACTTCGATGTCTTCCAGCTCGAGGTCGCCGCGCCGACCACTATCGTGACGCGCTAAGGCCAGCAGATTGCAGGCGAGGGTTTCCAACTGCGTAACCGCCGCGACGATGTCAGCGAAATACTCGCTGGCCAGCGCGCAATCATCGGCAAAGCGCTCGCCAATTTCGGCCAGGCTGCGGATCTCGGCCAAGGGTGTGCGTAGCTCGTGGGCGGCGGCTGCGGAAAAATTCTGCTCGCGACGAAACGCATCTTCGAGGTCGGCGAGTAAGGCGTTGAACTGTTCAACCACGGGCGCCAGTTCGGCGGCATGGTCCGGCAGGGCGAGGCGCCCATGCAGCGTGGTGGCGTGCAGGCTTGCGAGCTGGGTGCGAATGACCGTCAAGGGGCGCAGGCCGTGGCTGACCGTGCGCCGCACCAGATAGCGCGCCAGACCAATGCCGGTCAATACCATCAGCGCCAGGCCCGCGCGCAGGCCGCCGACCAGATGCTCAAGCGCAGTGCGATCGCGGGCCGTGACGAGGGTCGCCAACGGGCGGGCGATGCGCGCCGGATCGAGACGTTCCTTGGGATCGAGGCGCGCCAGGAAGTCGAGTTGTACAGCACGGCCGGCGCGACCATCGGGCAAGGGCAGATTGCGATAGCGCGGGCTTGGCGCGCGATCGACGAAACGCGGCAGGTGATGGGCACCCAAGGCGGCCGCGCGCTGTGTACGCGGCCAGCTGGCGAGCCACAATTCGAAATACTCGGCATCTGGTCGGGCCGCGAATTCGGGCATGGTTTCAGGCGCGAAATCGAAATCGACCCCGTCTTCGTCCTGCTCCAACAGTGTGCTCAGGCTCTGGGCCTTGGCCAGTAGCGCACGGTCGAATTCGCTGCGCAGGTGGTGCACGAACAGCGCGTCCATGCCGACGGCAAAGGCCAGCAGCAAGGCGCTCATCGCCAGCATCAGGCGTCGACTCAGACGCGCTGCAATCGAGTCGTGAGACGACAGACTATTCAATACAGTAACCGAAGCCGCGGCGGGTTTTGATCAGGTCGGGTTCGCCGACCGCACGCAGCTTTCTGCGCAGCGCGCTGACATGGGCCTCAATGGCGTTCGGCGTGACCGCGACATCGCCGGCATAGAGATGGTCGGCCAAGCTGGTGAGCGACACCACCCGCCCGCGCCGCAACGCCAGCAACTCGAACAAGGCCGTTTCATTCGGTGTCAGCGCCAGCTCGATGGCCGCGCAGCTGACGCTGTGCAAGGCTGTGTTCAGCGTAAT
>JANLSI010000318.1:0-2394 GCA_031362345.1 Pseudomonadota bacterium | reverse complement strand
GAACCGGCGCGCCGCCCGCCGGCGCCGGTAAATTGCGGTAGCGGCGCCTGTATCGTGCTCGCGAGAGCCCCGTAGTAGTCGCGTCGCAGCAGCGGCCGACCGTCGCTGATCAAGGCATAGCGCAAGGGCTTCGGCGCACTTGCGGTGGCCAGCATGGCGCGCGCGGCATCCTCGACGTGAACGAGATTGAGAAAATCATCAGCGGCGCCCGACACCGGCTCGCCGCGCGCGATGCCGTGCTGGCCAATCACTCGGCCAGGACCGTACAGACCCGCCAGCCGTACCACATAGCTGTCTAAGCCCGCCCCCATCCAGGCCTGTTCGATGGTCAGTAGTTTGTGGCTGCGCGGGTCGACATCACGCACCACGCTCCCGGCATCGATAAGCGCGCCCTGCGCGTCGCCGTAAACCGCAGTGCTCGACGCCAGCACTGCGCGCTCCACCCGCAGCGTGCGTAAGAGTCCGGTCAGACGCGCCATGGCCGCCCGCAGATCCTGCGCCGGCCAAGCCGATGGGGGCGCCAACAGGAATACCGAACCGGCAAAACCCAGCAGGGCCGGCGCGAGTTGGGCTACCAGATCCGGGCTCGCGAGATCACAGGCGATGCAGCGTACTCCTGCTGCGATCAGCGTCGGGTGGCGGGCTGTACTGCGGGTCAGCGCCGTGACGGTACCGCGCGCAAGCGCCCGCACCATCACCGCGCCGAGGTAGCCGCAAGCGAGCAAGAGCGCGCTGTCTGCTGGCACACGCGGGGGGTGAGCGGTAGTCATAGTCGCCAAATCGCTAGGGCTTGCGCCGATAGTTCATGATGGTCGCCGCAAGCACACGCGTCCATGCGTCGTATGCGACCCCGCGCGCACGATGAATCGCACAACAAACTAGCGGCGACGCGCGAACACACCTCAGGTCCAGTTGCAGACGTCTTCGTAATTCACATAACATCGCCGTGGCATTGCAGCATTTTTTTTGATGCAAATCGATAAGTCGGAGGCAGTTTGGTGACCGCGAAAATTACAGTTCCCGCCAATGGCGCAAAAATCACGATCGTCAACGGCAAGTTGCAGGTTCCCGACAATCCTATCCTGCCCTTCATCGAAGGCGACGGCATCGGCGCCGACACTTGGCGCGCCAGCGTCCGCGTACTCGACGCAGCGGTCAAGAAAGCCTACGGCGGCAAGCGCCAAATCCATTGGATGGAAGTCTACGCCGGCGAAAAGGCTAACAATTTGATGGGCAGCTGGCTGCCCGACGAAACCCTCGCCGCATGCCGCGAATTCCTGGTCTCGATCAAGGGCCCGCTGACCACGCCGATCGGTGGTGGCATCCGCTCGCTGAACGTCGCGCTGCGTCAGATCCTCGATCTCTATGTCTGCCTACGGCCGGTGCGCTGGTTCCAGGGCGTGCCCTCGCCGGTCAAGAAGCCGCAGGATGTCGACATGGTGATCTTCCGTGAGAACACCGAAGACATCTACGCCGGTATTGAGTTCGAGGCCGGCAGCAGCGAGAACGACAAGTTCCTGCGGTTGTTCCAGCAGAACTTCCCCGACATGTACAAGAAGATCCGTTTCCCGGGCAGTTCGGGCATCGGCATCAAGGCCGTTTCGCGCGACGGTACCGAGCGCTTGGTGCGCGCGGCTATCAAGTATGCGGTTGACAACAAACGCAAGAGCCTGACCTTCGTGCACAAAGGCAACATCATGAAGTTCACGGAAGGTGCGTTCCGTAACTGGGGCTATGCTCTCGCTGAACGTGAGTTCGCGGACCAGACCTATACCTGGGAGCAATGGGAACGCACCGTCGCCGACAAGGGCGCTAAGGCCGCCAACGAAGAGCAAGCGCAGGCGCTGGCGGCCGGCCGCGTGCTGGTCAAGGACTCGATCGCCGACATCACCCTGCAACAGGTCATGACCCGCCCGACCGATTTCGACGTCATCGCGACCATGAACCTGAATGGCGATTACCTCTCCGACGCGCTGGCCGCGCAGGTCGGCGGTATCGGTATCGCACCCGGTGGCAATATCAACTACGACACCGGTCATGCGATCTTCGAGGCCACCCATGGTACCGCGCCGAAGTACGCCAACCAGGACAAGGTCAACCCCGGTTCGGTGCTGTTGTCCGGCGAAATGATGCTGCGCTACATGGGCTGGATCGAAGCGGCTGATCTGATCATTAGCGCAATGGACAAGACCATCGGTCAGAAGACCGTGACCTATGACTTCGCGCGCCTCATGGACGGCGCCAAGGAAGTCAAGTGCAGCGAGTTCGGCGACGCCCTGATCTCCAACCTCTAAGCTTCGCGTTGCGGTGGACGCTTGCGACACCCACTTGTGGATCCGGCAGGCCGCTGCCGCGATCCATGAAGGTTTCGTCAACTACAACAATAATTTCCGC
>JANLSI010000243.1:0-3547 GCA_031362345.1 Pseudomonadota bacterium | reverse complement strand
AAGCGACCCGCCGTTGGACCGCCATCAGTATTCATTCATTCATCGGACGTCGCGTCCGCGACCGATAGCGGGTGATCACCACCATCGTCCTCTCTGTCACAGCTTCTACGGTGCAACTAGCTTGCCAACGCTAAGATTGCGCTATGGCCTGCGAAAAATGCCACTTTTGCTGGTGGCGACGGTCGCTCCTCGGCCTGACAACGCATCATTTACGTGCAACGCGCACCACGGTACGTCATGCTCGAACCCGTTCCGCCGTTCGAAACGCTATGTCGAAACTGCGCGCATAGCCGGCTGGGTCGATAGCTTGAGTATTCATCAGCGAGTGCGTCCCCTGTGCGCCGCTCAGGCCAGCAACTCGGCGGCCGCGATCAAACTGCGTGCGAGTTCCACCAGTTTCAGATTGCGGTCCATGGCCATGCGGCGCAGCGCCCCATAGGCGGCGCTCTCTTCCATGCCTTTCTGTTTCATGAGTATGCCCTTGGCCTTTTCGATCAGCTTGCGATCGGCCAACGCGCTGCGGGCGTCGTCGAGTTCGCGCTTGACGGCCTGGAACTGTTCGAAGCGGCTGATAGCGACCGTCAGCACTGGCGGCACGCGCGCCGGATCGAGATCGCCCACCACATAGGCGCTGACACCCGCCGCGATCGCGTTGCGGATCAAATCGGCGTTGTCGTCCTGAGTGAAGATCACCACCGGTCGCGGCTGCTCGCGGTTCAGCGCGTGCATGTCTTCGAGGATGTCGCGGTTGGGTGAATCGATATCGATGATGACCATGTCGGGCGCGACACGCAGCACTTCCTCGCGCAGATCGCAGCCATGATCGAAGCGCGCGACGATGTGATGACCGGCCGCCAGCAGGGTTTGTTCCAGCACCGCTGCTCGCTCCGGATAGGCATCGACGAGCAATATCCGCATCAGAACTTGAGCTCTGCCCACAGCCACAATTTGGTCAGGTCATAGGCCTGCTTGCCGGCACTGGTGGCACCGTTGCGTGCCAGGTTGGTGGCATTGCCCGAGGCCTCATAGCGCGCGTATTTGATGCCGACCGTGTAGTGCTCAAGGATCGGTCGCGTGAGCTGCACATCCCATTCGTTGCCGTAGTTGTAACCACCACGGTCAGCGTTGAAATCGTGATACATGACGGCCAGATTGGCACCGGCAATCTTGAAAGCGAGCGTGCCGTAAATATCCACCACGCCATCGGCGGGGGTGGTCAAGAAGCGATCGGCCCAACCCTGGAAAGCGTGATTGGTGCCGAGCGGGGTTTGGAACGCGCGCCCAATCTTGCCCTTGCCGACCGGCACCGCACCATCGCCACCTAATACTTCGTAACTGCCCTTGAGCGTGACCGATTCCAACCACGGGTGATTGATCAGTTTGCTGACGCCAAGTTCGCCGAGATAGTAGTTAACGCTGATCTCGACCGGATTGTCGTGGCCGTAGTCTTCCTGATGGGCAAACTCAGCGGTGTACAGAACTTTGGCCGCCCAGCCGACCAGGTCATAAGCGCCTTGCAGGCGCGCGCCGTAAGTCGCGGTCGACAAGGCCCGCGTACCCGCCAGGCGGTTGTCACCGAAGTCGAGCAGATAGGCATAGGGTTCCAGCGTCGAATAAGGAATGCCGCGGTACGTCAAATCGATCAGATGACCATCGAGGGAATAGTCGGCGCGATCTGGCAACTTGTTGTCATCGCCAAAAATGCGGTTGACGTTCCATACATAGGCATAATCGACGTGCAGCGCCGGCACGCTGTCATTGACCACTCGCAAGGCGTCGAAGCTCTGCCAGTTCTGACGCCATAAGACATTGCCGACATAGCGATGCAGCGGTGCCTGGCGGTGTTCGATTTCCTGGCGGCCCAACCATATTTGGGTCTTGGGCAGGCCGCGATAACGCAGATTGGCCTGTTGAATTTCGGTGCCTTCGGGGTCGACCACCACTGCGCGTGACGTGAAGCCGTTACCGCCCCCGTCGTTGAAGTCCTCATCGCCGAGCACGCGCACGTCTTCGAGCTGCGCATAAAGGCCGAAGTCGTGATAGAGACCGGTGCTGTAACCCAACGCGCTGCGCAGGGTATTGGCATAGGCATCGGCGAGTTTGGGCTGTTGACCATCGTCGACGTTTTCGAAACGGTAGCGCAGATACAAGTCTGGTTTGCCGCCGCTCAAGGCACGCCATAAATCGTCGGCCATCGCCCCCTGCATTACCATCATCGCGCTCATCGAGAAAAGAAAGCTTGCCATCCTGCGGCGGCGGCATCGTGCGGTTGTCATCGTCGTCATCCTCGTGCAGTTGCGAAACAGGCTTACGCTGCGCATGAACAGCCCCACGGCGTTCGTGCGCAGACACAGACCCGGCGCTCCGTTGCAACCGGCAAGGAACGGTTCAAGACGAACCGAGCCCGACATTGGGCCAACTCCCGTGGTGGACTTCTGCAATATCGGGGCCAGCGCGAAAACTGGGCTTACACAGGCGAAAGGCCGAGAAATTATTCGTCCAGCGGGAGCTTGCTGCACCGTCGTGGTGAATTGCGGCCCTATTAACGTGCAGTTGCGGCACGCCTTTCAATTGCAATTGCACGCCACTGCGATCAAGGTGCGCCGATGAATGACACGGCCAAGACCAACACCGCCCTGCCCCGCACGGTCTGGGCCCTGGGTATAGTCAGCCTGTTAATGGATGCTTCGTCAGAAACCATCCATGCGCTGTTGCCCTTGTTCCTGACCACCACGCTGGGTGCGAGTGTGGCCCTGGTCGGCGTCATCGACGGCGTTGCCGAAGCGACCGCCGCCATCGCCAAAGTTTTCTCGGGCTATATGTCCGATCGCATCGGCCGGCGCAAGCCGCTTATCTTGCTCGGCTATGGGCTGGGCGCCTTGTCCAAGCCGCTCTTCCCGCTTGCCGCGAGCGCCGGCCTGGTATTCGGCGCGCGCTTCATCGATCGCATCGGCAAGGGTCTGCGCGGTGCGCCGCGCGACGCCTTGATAGCCGATGTCACACCGCACTATCAGCGCGGGCGCGCCTATGGGCTGCGTCAGGCCCTCGATACCGTCGGCGCCTTCATCGGTCCACTTGCCGCCATCGGCTTAATGCAGATCTATGTCAACGACATGCGCATGGTGTTCTGGTTTGCCGCCGTCCCCGCTTTGCTGTCGGTGCTGTTCGTCTTGTTCGGCGTGCAAGACGCAGAGTCCGCGCCACGCCCTGCCAGCGCGCGCGCGCCGATTCAATGGCGCGACCTGCGCGCGCTGGATGCCGCTTACTGGCGGGTCGTCACGCTCGGCGTGGTATTCACCCTCGCACGCTTCAGCGAAGCCTTTCTGATCCTCAAAGCCCACGCCGGCGGACTGTCGCTGGCGTTCGTCCCGCTAGTATTGGTGGCGATGAACGGGGTCTATGCACTCGGCGCCTATCCGGCCGGCGTACTGGCCGATCGCATCGGGCCGCGCGGGCTGCTGCTGGCAAGCTTGGCGGCCCTCATCGCCGCCGATGTCCTGCTCGCGCTCGGCACCGGTCTCACCATGATTTTCAGCGGCATTGCGCT
>JANLSI010000829.1:0-7407 GCA_031362345.1 Pseudomonadota bacterium | reverse complement strand
TGCGGGCCAAGCGCCGCGCCGCCCTCGCCCAACTCGACACCCTCACCCAATCCATCTTCCTCGACATGTTCGGCGACCCCGCCACCAACCCGAAACGCTGGCCGATTTTGCGTGTCGGCGAAGTCGCGGATGTGCAAGGCGGGCTGCAAGTTACGACCGCGCGCAAGAATTTCCCTCTCGAAGTTCCATATCTTCGTGTCGCCAATGTCTATCGAGGCCGCCTCAACCTGAGCGAAATCAAAACGATTCGAGCGACGGATGCGGAGATCGCACGAACGAAACTCGTGAACGGCGACCTCTTGATTGTCGAAGGACACGGCAACCCAGCCGAGATTGGTCGGGGTGCGCTGTGGGACGGCTCGATTTCTGTCTGCATCCATCAGAACCACATCATCCGCGCGCGTTTTGCCTCTGCGAAAGTCGTCCCGCTTTATGCCTGCGAATATCTCAATTCGCCCGGCGGCAGACGACATTTGCTCCGAGCAGGAAAGACAACGTCCGGGCTGAACACCATTAGCGTTTCCGAGGTGCGCGGGACACCGGTCGCTGTTCCCCCCATCTCGTTCCAGCGCGAATTCGCCCACCGAGTCACGTCGGTGGAGGCACTGAAGACCGCGCAGCGCGCGTCGCTCGCTGAACTCGACGCGCTCTTCGCCTCCCTCCAGCACCGCGCCTTCAGCGGAGAACTGTAACCCCGCGCCCCGAACCCATCCGCGTGTAGCCCGAGACGGGCGCATCCAGAATCACGCCATCGCCTTGTTTTATTTTCGCGGACCTGGCAAATGTCTGGGTTATCGAACGATCCGAATGGCAACGTCACTAATCTCAATAACCATAGGACGGCTATGGCTAGCCAGTTTCCATTCGGACTCGATGACTGATATTGCTTCGATTATCCGTCTAGCGCCGTTTGGTTCGGAGCATCGCATTTGTATGCGATGAAGCGATCGATGGTATTGCTTCTGTGTGATATTCAGCCGTTTCGACAATTGCCTGAAATCTTTGTCGAAGCTAATCAGAACTTGCCCGCCTGCGGCGCAGGCAATGGCAATTATTGGATCGGGAGTATTTCCGTCCATCACGTCCCGCAGGCGGATGACGTGATGTTTCTGCGCCAAAAGAGCATCGCCAACGGAATCAGGCACGTTCTGATCCGTGAAGAATGGAATGACCTTCTTTGCGCGTGCCATTACGCGGCGGTGCTGTTGCTCTTATACCTCAATGCCGCCGCGACATCGTCCGGAGTCAGATCTGGATATTCTTTCAGTATTTGGTTCGAGCTATATCCAGCTTCAGAAAATCGCTGAATTGCCTGTACTGGAATTCTCGTTCCAGCTAGTACTGGCGCGTTGTGATTTATATATCGATTGCGCTCGATAGTTCCAATTTTTGCTTGATCCCGTTGATGCGAGAAGTGGGCTACTTGCTCTTTAGTTCTGTTAATGACGTCGTCAAGAATAACCGCTGGCGCCACATATTGGCGGCTAACGATCTCCTGCGGCATATCGGTGCCAGGTTCTTGCCATACAACGCGCTTGCTGAGCACCCATAAACGAACACCGCTCCAACGATCCGCGTTGGTACCACTAAGGCGCAAACTCACTTCGCGAAGATGCTGAACGGATACGCCAATGTCGTTGCGAAGCAAGTTTAGAACTCGCAGCGCAACTATGTCGTTAAATGCGTACACACGACTGAAAGGTGCGCGCCTGTTCTCTTCGGCATAGCTCGGGCGATAGAAGTGGGTCCTATCCCAATAGCGAAGCTGGGACTTGGTGATGCCAGTTAACCGCGCGGTTTGCTCTTCGCTGAATGCAGCGATGATGGCTTGGTATGCGCTCATTCTATTGGTCTCGCGTGCCTTTCCTTCTCACTTAGGCTGCCATTATCGGCCGAATTTGGCCGTTTCAGTATGACTTTGTTAGCGTTCTCGAACGCCTTCATTCGACAGAAGGCAGGGGTGTGAAACGATAACAAGGCCAGTGCTATACCGGCATGCGCTAGGCAACCTACCCGAGGGGGAGATCTTTACCTCATATTGGAGGGAGCGACTCGCTTTACCGCGGTGGCCCCAACGGCCCCATCCTGAGGCGGAAAACAGACGAGCCGCTGCCGACCCGTGACTCCGCCATCACGCAGTACTCGAACCCACCCTGTTTTATTTTCACCCCCTAACCTAAAATTACGGCCACGCTTATTTTAGGCTAGTCCCGATGCACCGACCGCCGCCGGGCCGATTTATCGCGGTCTCCACAACGGACGAGCCCTATCAGGCCTTCGTGCCGGAACCCTTGCCGCCGGTGCCGCCCGTCGTGTGGACGCCGGCACTGCGCCGGCGCTTCGACGATGCACTGGTGGCCCTCGGGCGGCTGGATGCGATCACCGCGCTGTTGCCGAATGCCGCGCTCTTGCTCTATAGCTTCGTGCGCAAGGAGGCGGTGCTGTCCTCCCAGATCGAAGGCACGCAGTCCTCGTTGGCAGATCTGCTGCTGTTCGAGATCGACGAACAGCCCGGCGTGCCACTGGATGATGCCCACGAAGTGAGTCGCTACGTGGCGGCACTCGATCGCGGGCTGGAGTTGCTGCGCGGCGGGCTTCCCTTGTGCAGCCGCTTACTGTGCGAGGTGCATGGGGCGCTGCTCGATCATCCGCGCGGGCGCGGCAAGACGCCGGGCGAATTGCGCCGCACGCAGGTGTGGATCGGCGGCACGCGGCCGGGCAATGCCGTCTTCGTGCCGCCGCCGGCAGACGCGTTGCCGGCATGCCTCGCGGCATTCGAGCAGTTTCTCAATGACGTGCCCGAGGCCACCTCACCACTGCTCAAAGCCGCACTGGGGCATGTTCAGTTCGAGACCATCCATCCGTTTCTCGATGGCAATGGCCGTATCGGGCGACTGCTGATCGTGCTGCAACTGGTGGCCGACGGGGTGCTGCACGAGCCGCTGCTGTACCCGAGCCTGTTTTTCAAAACCCATCGCGCGCTGTACTACGAACTGCTGAACGAGGTACGCCTGCGCGGCGACTGGGAACGCTGGCTGGATTTCTTCGCCGAGGGTGTGCAGGTGAGCGCGGCGCAGGCGCTGGTCACGGCCCACGCCTTGTTGGCACTGGTGAACGCAGATCGCGAGCGCATCGCAAGCCTCGGTCGCGCCGCGCCATCTGCGCTGGCGCTGCATCAGGTGCTGCAACGCCAGCCCCTCGCCACCTCGACCGCGCTGGTCAAGCTGGCGGGCTTGACCTCGGCGACGGTGAACAAGACGCTCGCCAATCTGGCGGCGCTGGGCATTGTGACCGAGCTGACACAACGCCAGCGTGGACGGGTGTTCTGTTACCGGCGTTACGTAGAGTTGCTGAACGTCGAGCTGGAGCCCGCCCGTGGGTAAAACGAGAGCGATGCCCGCATGAGCCACTTCGTGTTCCTCCAACACGAATGGCCGGCGGTATTCGAGGCCGCCGGCAAGACCGAAGCCGCAGTGCATGCCGATCCGCGTACTGCCTGCTTCTACGCGCGGCGCGCGCTCGAGCTGGCGGTGGCCTAGGCCTACAAGCACGACCCCGCAAAAAAAATTACATTCCGTTCCATAGACGCCTCCTGTTTTGCATTAGTGGCCTGTCAACCACTTTGGGGTATCCATCACCGAGGGTAGCCCTCGGGTCAAGAGGGGGGCGTCTATATCTTTCCCCATGGAGTGGGTTTCGTCTTCGATGCGCATTTCCACAAGGAGGTGGCCAACCAGAAGTCTGCTACTCCGCGAGTCCCGCCAGAAGCAACCCTTCGTAGACCCGCTCGCGCAGTAACAGGTAGCGCGGATGGGTGCTCAATGTCTCGCGTCGTAGCTGCGCGATCCCGACTCCGGGCCGCATAGTCTGAAATTCGTCCAACTCCGTGCGGGCTTCGTCCATGCGCCCAGCGAACGCACAAGCGGCTGCGAGAACCCAGCGGATGAACGGTTGGTTCATTGCATTCTCTTCGATACTAAGCCTAAGGCACCGGATAGCCTCGTCATAGTTTCCGAGGTACAGGTTCGCAGTGCCGAGGACTCCGTGAATATTTCCGCGGTTGAAGCTACGGGGATCTAGACGAAGCACCTGCTCGATATGAACTTTGGCCCCCTCGGGATCACCGAGGAACATCTTGCACCAACCGATGTTGAGCAGGAGCTGCGTGGAATTCGGATCGCGCGCGTAGGCAGCTTCAAGATCCGGTAGCGCGAGTTCCGGCTTGCGTCGCAGCAGCAGCACCATGCCGCGGATCTGCAGCAGGCGGGCGTCGTTCGGCGCGATGGCTTCGGCCCGGGTAATCAGTCTCTCAGCTTCCTTGAGCGCGGCATCGCGCGCTTCCGTCCAGCCGTAGGCCACCTCTGTGACCCAGGTTCCCGCGAGACCTGTAATCGCCATCAGCAGTTTCGGATCGAGTCGCAGCGCATCCTCATAGAGCTGCCGCGCGGCCAGTGAGTGCTCGCGCTTAACCATGGGGTCGCGGATCGTGGTCGCCACAGCGCGCAAAGCGTAATCGATCGCTTGCGGATTGCCTGGGCGTTCCCTCAGGCTGCGGCGGCTCTCGGCCTCGATCAGTTCGTAGCGCAAGACACGCGCAATGCTGCCTGTGATGTCATCCTGCAGCGCCAACATGTCGCCCAATTCGCGATCGAACCGTTCGACCCAGATATGCGTAGCGCTTTCCGTTTCGATGAGCTGCGCATTCACGCGCACACGGTTCTCTGAGCGGCGCACACTTCCTTCGAGCGCATATTGCACGCCGAGTTCGCGCCCGACTTGTTTCACATCGACCGCCTTGCCTTTGTAGGTGAAGGCGGTGTTGCGCGCGATCACAAAGCTCCCTGCGATGCGGCTGAGATTAGATGTCAAATCGTCAGTGATCGCATCCGCGAGATACCCCTGTTCGGGGTCGCCGCTGAGATTGTCGAACGGCAACACGACGATGGAAAGTGGCGGCCGGTTCGCGGGCAGGGGCGCTGGCGCTGGGACCGCAGCGCCGGCGCCGATTGGTAGCCGATAGACGCGAACCGATCGTGCGATATTCTTGAGCTGCTGCTCGCCGAGGTCTTCGAAACGAAAGTTGAATTTGCCCTCAATCTGTTCGTGGACCGAGCCGCTAATGCATATTCCTCCAGGCTCGGCGAGGCCTTCCAGGCGGGCCGCGACGTTCACGCCATCGCCGTAAATCCCGGCTTCATCCACCAACACGTCACCGAGATTCACCCCGATACGGAACCGCATTCGGCGCGATTCCGGCAATGGAGCATTGCGATCGGCGAACGCGCGTTGGAGTTCGACTGCGCACTCCAGTGCGCCTACGACAGAAGCAAACTCAGCGAGGATGGAATCGCCCGGCGCATTGATCACGCGACCACCATGGCTGGCGGCCCGGGCCGTGAACAGGGCGCGGGACTCGGTGAGCGCGCGCAGCGTCGCCTGATCGTCCGCCTGCATCAGGCGGCTGTAGCCGGACACGTCGGCGGCCAGTACGGCGACAAGTTTGCGCGGCGACTTGCTTTCAGCCATGGCCAGGTAAATTCGCGCAAGCGAGGTAGCGCGTTAGGCACTCCCGGGTGAGCAAATCGAGACGGACGAATACGGTCATCGGTGGATCAAGCTGGTACTTTCAAACAATAATCGACTCGCGCGGCTTGTCCGGTCAATAAGGCATTGCCAGCCGCCAACGTGGTTCGCCATGCGCACCGGTAAATCGGTGCATCACTTCGGGGAAACATAACCGCTCACCACGGAACCTGCTACAAGGCCGCCAACTGGATCAACATTGGACAGACCACCGGGCGCGGAAAAAAAATCTTCCAGCCACCGGCAACTTATCCCCGTCAAGGATATCTGGCTGTACCCACTACGCAAGAACTTCGCCAGCGTGCTGTGCTCGTAGCAGGTTACGGGTTCACCGCATGTTTACACTTCGATGACGCGCGCGCAGGTGATCTTCTTGAGCCAGTACCATCGTCTGCGCGGCATCGTGTACTCGCCCTAAGCGCCAACCGAGTATCGCCCACAGCGTGGCGACTGCCGCGCCTGTCAGCGCGACCAGCCAGGCACCGGCACCGAGCGCATCTATACCGACCTTGAGCCAGCCGCTCACTGCATCGGAGCCGCGATAGACGGCGGTGTCGATGACGGTCTTGGCCTTGTATTTGGTCTCGGTATCGAGCCGCGTGAAGAGCATTTCGCGGCCGGGCCGGACTAGGGCGTATTCGCCGACCCGTCTCAATACCATCACCATCGCCAGTACGGCGAAGCCGGGCGCGACGGCGAGCGCCAGCAGACCAAGAGTGATCACGACGGGCACACCCGTCAGCAATACGCCGACCCCGTAGCGTGCGGCGAGCCGCCCGGTGATGAAGACCTGGGTGACGAGGGTTAGCGCCTGCACCGTGGCATCGAGCAGGCCGAAGACCTGCGTCTGCCGTATCGGATCGGGAAAGCTCGCAGCGACCACGCGCGCCTGCTCGAAATACAAAAACGTGGCCGTGGTCGAGAGTAGTACGACAAAAACTGAGATGCCAAGCAGAAAAGGCGAACGCACGATCAGCAGCAGTCCGGCGAATACGCCGCCGCCCATGGCGCGCGTCGGCGAGTCGTGCGCGAGTTCATGCCCGGCGCCCAAGCCTGAGCGCCAGCGCAGCAGCGCATGCACCGCAACCAAGCTCATGCCAAGCAGCGCGGCGGCGACCAGCGCAAGACCGGCCAAACCGATCACTGGAACGAGGGCAACGCCGGCGAGCGGACCAAGCAGGCCGCCTACGCTCGCGCCGGCGGCGATGGGCGGAAAGAGGCGCTTAGCCTGATCCGCGCGCAAGGCATCGGCCATCAGACTCCAGGCCAGCGAGACGGCGAACAGATTGAACACCGAGATCCACACATAGAAGACCCGCGCGAGCCAGACATTAGCGGCGTTGTTTGCAAAGCCGAACGCGAAGGCCAGCAGGTTGACGATGAAGAACCCGTACACCCAGGGTAAGAGTCGCGCCCGTTGCACGCGCGCGCTCAAGGCGCCAAACGCCGGTACCGCCGCGAGCATGATCAGGAAGGTCGCCGTGAACAGCCATTGCAGATGCTCGACGCCAGCCGTTATGCCCAGGGTCTCGCGCACTGGGCGCAGCATGAAATAGCCGGCGAAGAGACAGAAGAACAGCGCGAATCCGGCGCATACCGCCGCCAGCTCGCCGGCTTGGGCGCTGAGTGCCCGTCGCGCGAGGAGGATCAGATGGTTGCGGGGCTGAGCGCCCATGCTGACCGGCAGGCCTCAGCTGAACAAGGCCGCGATGCGTTCACGCTGCTGCGCATCGGGTAACGCGCCGCTGCCGGCGGCGAGATTGTCGCGCATGTTTTTGGGTTTGGAGGTCGCCGGAATCACCACCGTCACCGCTGGATGGGCGA
>JANLSI010000215.1:0-10019 GCA_031362345.1 Pseudomonadota bacterium | reverse complement strand
GAACCGGGTTGCACCGCCGGCAGACCGAGCTCGGCGAGACCAGCGCGTGGGCCGCTGCCGAGCAGACGCAGGTCATTGGCGAGCTTGGTCAGGCTCGCAGCCACCGCCGCTAATTGTCCCGCCACTTCCACACAGTCATCGCGCGCAGCCTGGGCCTCGAAGTGATTGCGCGCGGGACGAAACTGCAGTCCGGTTTCGGCATTGATGACGGCACACATACGTCGATCGAAGTCCGGCGGCGCATTGAGTCCGGTGCCCAGCGCGGTGCCGCCTATCGCGAGTTCGCCGAGCACGGCGACTGCGCGCGCGACGCGCTCACCGGCTTTATCGAGTTGCGTGGCGTAGCCGGAAAACTCCTGGCCGAGGGTGATCGGCGTGGCGTCCATCAAATGGGTGCGACCGGGCTTGACCACGGCGGCGAACTCCGCGGCTTTGCCATGCAGGGCGCTGCCCAGGATCGCAAGGGCCGGCACAAGATCGCGGTGCAGGGCGAGCGCGACGCTGACATGCAGCGCGCTTGGAATGACATCGTTCGACGACTGGCTGAGATTGACGTCGTCGTTGGCATGCAGGGCCGGCCCGTTGACGCCGGCGAGTTGGGCCGCGCGTGCCACGATCACTTCGTTGATATTCATATTGGTCGAGGTGCCGGAGCCGGTTTGAAACACGTCGACGGGAAACTGTGCGACGTGCATTCCATCGGCGATCTCACGGGCGGCGCGCTGGATAAGCGTACTTTTACTGGACTCAAGTCGACCCAGCTCGGTATTGACCCGTGCGGCGGCGAGCTTGATCAGCCCCATCGCGCGCAGGAAGGGTGCGGGTAGGGTATGACCACTGACCGAGAAGTTGAGTACCGCACGTTGCGTGGACGCGCCCCATAGTGCGCCGTCCGGCACGGCCATTTCACCCATGGAGTCTTGGCAGATTTTCATGACGTCAGTGTAGTCGGTTGTCTTGACACTCGCGCGACGTGGGTAATCGATCGAAGCTCAAACGCGCTCATATCGCGCTCTCCCGTAGCGGACCCTGCGGGCTCGCGAATAGCCGCGCTACGCCGTCATTGTCTGGATCGTTCAATGGCCAGGCTGCACCAGGCGTGCGTAGAAGAAGGCCTTAGCAAACTCCGCGGCGACGACATAGAGCGTGGTCAGCGCGACCATGGTCAGCAGCAGTGCGGGCGGCAAGGGCACGAAGCCGAACAATGAATTGAAGGTCAAATAGGGCAAGGCCAGTGTCACGCCGACCACCAGCACCGTGCTGATCATGAGCCACTTGCCGGGGCGGCTGCGCAGGCACAGTCGGCGGGTGCGTACCACCAGCGCGATGACGAGTTCCGTCAGTAGCGATTCGACGAACCAGCCGGTGCGGAATTCCTCGGGCGAGGCTTTGAAAACGAACAGCAGGGCAGCGAAGGCGAGGAAATCGAACAGCGAACTGACCAGCCCGAACAGCACCATGTAGTTGCGTACGAACACTGTGTCCCAACGTTGTGGGCGGGCCACCCATTCCGGATCGACATTGTCGTTGGCGATGGCGGTGGCTGGAATATCTGACAGAAAATTATTGAGCAGGATCTGCGAAGCCAACAGCGGCAAGAAGGGCAAAAAAATCGAGATCGCCGCCATGCTGAACATGTTGCCGAAATTTGCGCTGATGGTTGTCAATATGTACTTCATGGTGTTGGCGAAAGTGGCGCGACCTTCGTCAATACCAGCGCGCAAGATATCGAGATCTTTTTTCAACAGGACGAAATCGGCCGCGTCCTTGGCGACGTCCGCTGCGGTATCGACCGAGATACCGACATCGGCAGCGTGCATGGCCGGCGCATCGTTGATGCCGTCGCCCATATAGCCAACCACATGGCCGGTCTTCTTGAGTGCGAGTATCACCCGTTCCTTCTGGTTCGGATCGACTTCCGCGAATACCGTCGTGCGCTCGGCGGCGTGCCACAGGGCCTCATCGGACAGCGCGTTCAATTCACGTCCGGTCATCATCTTGACTAGCGGCAGTTGCACGGCCTCGGCAATGTGGCGAGCTACATGTTGGTTGTCGCCGGTGATGATTTTGAGCGCTACGCCACGGCGGGCGAGGTCAGTGATGGTCTGCGCGACATCCGCCTTGGGCGCATCGAAGAACAGCAGAAAGCCCTGCAAGACCAAGGCCTGCTCGTCGGCCCGCGTATAGGACTCGGCGCGCGGTTCGACCGTTCTGGCGGCGATGCCGAGCACTCGAAAGCCTTGTTCGCTCCAGGTCCGATAGCGCGTCTCAATGGCGGCGCGGCGCGCCGCGTCGAGCGCTTCGGCGCCGTGCGCGCCCGCGACCTGCGTGCAGAAACCGAGCACGTTGATCAGTGCGCCCTTGGTGATCAGGGTTCGCACACCGTTTGTATCCGCGCTGACCACGCTCAGGCACTTGCGCGCGAAGTCGTAGGGGATCTCGTCTATCTTGGTTGCGCCCGCGAGTTCGACGTGATCGCTGCGCGCGCGCGCAATCACGGCGTCGTCCAAGCCATTATTCAAGCCGGTCTGGAAGGACGCGTTCTGCATGGCCAGAGCCAATACCGTCGCGCTCTCTGCGCCGTCGACGTCAAGGGCACGGTCGAGCCGCACCACGCCCTCGGTCAAGGTGCCGGTCTTGTCGGTGCACAGCACATCCATCGAGCCGAAATTCTCGATGGCGTTCAAGCGGCGCACCAGCACCCCGCCCGCAGCCATGCGCTTGGCGCCGTGGGCGAGCGTGATGCTGATGATGGCGGGCAGCAGTTCCGGCGTGAGGCCGACCGCCAGTGCCAGCGCGAACAGCAGCGAATCGATGGGCGGCTTGTCGAAGAACACATTGATCGCAAATACCACCGCGACCATCACTACCATCACCCGCGTCAGCAGGTAACCGAAGCGCTGAATGCCGCGCTCAAATTCGGTCAGGGGCGGACGCAACCGTAGTTTGTCCGCCACTTGGCCGAAGACGGTACGGCGGCCGGTCAAGACGATCAGTACGCGCGCCGTGCCACTGCGCACATTGGTGCCCATGAATACGCAGTTCGTGCGCTCGGCGAGGCCTGCATCGGCAGCTGTCACAGCCGCGCTCTTCTCCACCGGAAAGGATTCGCCGGTCAATACGGCCTGATTGACGAAGAAATCCTTGGCCGCGCAGACCACACCGTCGGCCGGGATCAGACTGCCGGCTTCAAGCAACACGATATCGCCCGCCACTACATCGCGCGATGGCAGAATCAGGGGCTGACCATCGCGCAAGACCTTGGTCTTGACCGTGATCTGGGCGCGCAATTTTTCGATGGCGTTGCCGGCCGCATATTCCTGCACGAAACCGAGCAGGGTGCTGCCCAGCACCACAGCGATCACTACTGCCGCGTCCAGCCATTGCGACACCAGCGCGGACACCGCTGCGGCAAAGATCAGGATAACGACCAGCGGACTCTTGAATTGCTGAAACAACAGGCTGAGAGCACCCAGGCGTTGTTGTTCTTCGAGGACATTGGCGCCATCGCGCGCAAGGCGCAGCTTGGCGTCGCGCGCGCTGATACCGGTGGCGGTCGAACCGAGGACGGCGAACTGGGTTGCGGGCGGCACGCTCCAATAGGCAGGCGGCACCGTGCTCAAGCCGGTCACGGCGCCGACAGTGCGTGAACGACGACGGTCTTGGCGGCGAATATCACCGCGCTAATGTGCCGGCGCCAGTCGTTCCACGGCGTCAGCCAGACGTCGATTCGCGGAAGCCCGGCGCAGACAGCCGACCACGGTTGCGATGAGATACTGCTGCATGGGCGGATACTCGTTGCGGCCATCGATGTCACGGCCAGGAGAAGGACACGACGAGCGTGCGATGGCGCCGTAGGCGGCCATCGCAGCTCAAGGAGACGCGCTGGCAGATTCGGTCAGTAGGCGCCCTGCGTCTGTGCGACGGCCAACATCTGCGCGCGTGGCGACCCTCCGCTGTTCGTCTGATATCGCACTGACGATGGAGGGCAACGGTTCTACGCTGCGCAGTAATTAGCGGGGTCATCGGGCACCTGCGCACGGCTGCGCTTGCCACTGCGCGGCCGCTGTGCCTGACGCGCTGCGCGCCGAAGCGGGCCGCAGGCTTGCTCAGTGCGCTACAGTGGCGACACTCCGTTCCCAAGCATTTGCGCGCAGACAATCAACCGGACAACGCCCATGACACTCCGCCTTGCCCTCAACACTGGTTTGCTTTTGGTGGCGAGCCATACCGCGCCGCTGCTGGCGGCCGATACGCCGTCTTCCGATCGCGGCACTTTCTCGGTTATCTATGAAAACGACGTTTTCGCTGGCACCGATCGCAACTACTCCAATGGCATCGACATCTCCTACCTATCGGCGCCCAATGCTGCGCCATTGCCGGCCCGCTGGCTGGCCAAAACCCTGCTGCGCGCCGACCAGCAAGACATCATCTACGCCGGTCTAGGTATCGGCCAAAGTATCTTCACGCCACAAAACACCCAAGCGACCGCGCCATTGCCGAATCAGCATCCCTACGCGGGTTGGCTGCATGCGACGTTTCTAACGGCGGTCGATTCCGGCAAGACCCTCGACACGCTGGCCTTGGACGTCGGCCTGGTTGGACCGAACTCGGGCGCCGAGTGGGTGCAGAACAATGTGCATGATTTGATAGGAGCGAACGAAGCGAAAGGCTGGGATAATCAGGTGCGCGACGAATTCGGCTTTGTCGTCACCTATGAGCGGAAATGGCGGGCGCTGGCCGAATGGCGACGCAATGGTCTAGGCGTGGATATCATCCCCGATGCAGCGATCTCGGTCGGCAACGTGCTGACCCAGGGCGCGGCAGGTCTGACTTTGCGCGTCGGTCAAGATCTTGCCAACGACTACGGTCCGCCGCGAGTGCGCCCGGCCCTGGCCGGCGCCGGCTTCTTCGCGCCCCGTGATCATTTCTCCTGGTATCTTTTTGTCGGTGCGAGCGGTCGCGCGGTCGCTTACAAAATCGTGTTGGACGGCAAAGCTTTCCGCGACGGTGGTCCAAGCGTGAATCGCAAACCCATGGTGGCCGAAGGTCAGGCCGGCGTAGTGCTGCAGATGGGACGTGTGCAGGGCGCCTTCACCGTCGTCACGCGCACCGATGAATTTAAAGGCCAAGGCAAGCAGGAATTTTTTGGCGCCATCTCCGTGTCGGTGAAGCTGTAAGGTCATAGCGACACGCCGTTGCGCGCTGTCGCTGATGTCTGGGGGTGAGGCCACGCTTACGCGAAGCGTAGCCGTGCCGCGCCCGCCTTTCAGCGCGGCCGCGGCACGCTGCCGAACCTAGCGAGTGGTGGTCGTGGTAGTGCGTTTCTCAGTCATCGAGCTACCGCCATAGGTGCCATTAGTGCTGCGCGCCTGCTCGACCGTGCTTTGCGATCCATCAGGGCTGGAGATGGTGGTGGACGAGCTTGAGTTGGAGTTGCCGGTAGACGGATCCTTGCTGTTGTAGGTCTGGGTCTTCTTGATCACGTTGCCGTGCTCATCGATCTGTTGTTCGGTGCGGGTCGAGCTATAGGCCGGATCCGTCGGTACCGATTTGGTGGTGGTGGAATAGGTGCTGGTCTGCGACGAACTCGAATCGGCGAGGACCAGTGGGCTGGCGAGTGCCAGCGTCAGGGCGCCGGCGAGTATTGAAATCTGCATGATCATTTCCTGCGTGAGTTTTGGGGCAGCGCCGATCGGCGCCATGACCGCGAATCCCCATGCTTTGTCGTGCACTTCCAGAATTCGCGATCGCGCGGATCGCACTGCGGCATGATGGCTTCGGCTACCTATGATGTCGGTGCGCAATCACGCATAGCCCTCGTCGGTGCAGCGCGATGCCAATGATTGCGCAATCGTCTGTTGCCCTTCCTACACAAACCCCGACTTGCCGCAGTCTCGCGTCGCTGGCGACTCATGGCGCCATGGGATTGGTCTCGTGCCTAAGCGATGCGCCGCACCGACCCCGCTCGGCGATGCGGTCATTGTGGGTTCGTGTCAGCGACGACACGACGCTTCAGCGGTCTGGACGTTGCACGACTGGTGCGCGAACTGCGAATGCGTAAGCCGCAACGGCCGCGCGCATGTCTGCAACCGACGTGCGCTGCCTATATCAACCACTCACGAGGATTTGACCATGAATTATGAACAACGCGATCCCTTCGGTATGTACAAGGTGAAGAGCGTAAACGGCGCTGCTTCGAACGCTAAGCAGGGCCCCGGACCATCGTTAATGGGCGCCGACACTCTGGTCGGTAACGATGTCGTCAATCACAAGGACGAAAGCCTCGGCGAAATAAAGGAAATCATGCTCGACATGCGCGCCGGCAATGTCGGTTACGCGGTGCTGTCCTTTGGTGGCTTTCTCGGCATGGGAGAAAAGCTCTTTGCCGTGCCGTGGAACGCTCTGGTGCTCGACACTACCCACAAACGCTTCGTGCTGAACGTGGAAAAAGACCGACTCAAGAACGCGCCGGGTTTCGACAAGGACGACTGGCCGAACATGGCGGACCAGGCTTGGACCCAGCAGATCCATGCTTATTACGGCACCACCCCTTACCAAGCCACCGTCCGCAGCTGAACGACGCGCGCGCGACACGCCCCAGGGCGTGTCGCGCTGCTTGCCCACCAAAGGTAAAGAAGCGGCTGTTGCCCCGTGCTGGCGCCGCTTCCGATCCGCCGCCCTAGGCTACGCGCGGATGCAGGCGGTGGAAAATCTGCAAGACTTCGCGGACATCCCTGGCGGCAATGCCGAGGCTGTTGTCGCACACGTAAAAAGCAGCTTCAGGGCTCGACTGGTCGTCGCACTTCATACCCTGATCACCCTCTCGCCACACATCAAAGACGCCTGCCGCAAGCGGTGCCGTGAGAGCCAATGACGCGTGCTGATACCCAAGGTGCGGTAACGAACAGACGTCGACACTACCATTGTCTTTAGTTATCTCCGCCGAGGACTGATGGGGCTTTCGTTAAGTATCCCGAGCCATTGCGATCGATTTAATCCGGCGATGCTTATCCCTTGTTCGGTCTGTACAATCCCAGCTCGCAGCGAGGCTGCGACTAATCAGCGGTTTATCTATCTGGCACCGACTCAGTCCCTATGAAGCCTGAACCCTGCCATCTCCTATTCGTCGACGACCGTCCGGATGACCGCGCGAGTGCGCCGCACATGCTGCCACGGGAAATTCAAAAAGGCTGGGCAGCCGGCTTTTTCTGCTATCTCACCAAACCGTTCAAGGTAGACGAACTGCTGGAAACCTTGGACGAAGCTTTGAAATTTGCAAAGCCGCGCATACCGCGACCCGATATCGAGGACGAAACCCTTGATCAATAGCGCCGATATTCTTAATGCACGCATTCTGATCGTCGATGATCAGGAAGCCAACATCATGCTGCTTGAGCAGATGCTGGAAGAGGCTGGTTATGAGCACGTGTCGTCCTCGATGGTCCCTGCTGAGGTCTGCGCACTGCACCGCAAGCACGGCTATGACTTGATTCTGCTCGATCTGCAGATGCCGGTCATGGATGGCTTCCAGGTCATGGAGAGCCTCAAGACCAGCCTTGCCGACGCCTATCTGCCGGTCATCGTACTCACTGCCCAACCGGGTCATAAGCTGCGCGCTTTGCAGGCGGGTGCCAAGGATTTCATCAGCAAGCCGTTTGACCTGATCGAAGTCAAGACGCGCATTCGCAACATGCTCGAAGTGCGCCTGCTGTATCGAAAGCTCGAAGAGCATGCGGCGCTGCTGGAAGCCGCCGTCAAGGAACGCACCGCCGAGCTCCAGGAAAGCGAAGCTCGCTATCGCAGCCTGACCGACCTGGCAGCCGATTGGTATTGGGAGCAGGACCAGGCCGGCAACTTCACCAAGGTCTCCGGCCCGGTGCTGGAGATGCTGGGCATTCAGGTTGAGTCTCTGGCTGGTGATATATCTGACGGTGCGGATATGGGTTGGAACGCGGCCGAGCGCGCAGCGCTGCATGCCAAGATAAACGATCGCCAACCGTTTCTGGATTTCGTATTCAGTCGCGTTAAACGCGATGGTAGCCAGCAACGCTTCCGCGTCAGCGGCGAGCCGATGTTCAACCAGTTCTGCCATTTTGTCGGTTATCGCGGCATCGGTGTCGAAATCATCACCATCAAATAGTCGTCGATGTGCGGTATTACGATGTCTTTGCAACCTTCGCCTAGCGACAATCACATCCTGGCAGCGCTACCTGCCGCAGAGTTAGAAGCGCTGGTGGGAATGCTGGAATTGGTGCCGATGCGGCTCGGCGAACTGCTGTACGAGCCTGGCGAAAAGCTCAAATACGCGTATTTCCCAGTCACCGCCATCGTCTCGCTGCACTATGTGATGGCATCCGGTGCGTCGGCCGAGACTGCTGGCGTCGGCAATGAGGGCATGATCGGGTTGGCGCTGTTTCTGGGCGGCGACACCACGACAAGCTCGGCCGTGGTGCGTACCGCCGGCCATGGCTACCGGATGGCGGGGCAGGCTTTAAAGCAGGAATTCAATCGCGCCGGCGTATGGCGCGGCTTATTGCTGCGCTATCTCCACGCCCTGATGGCGCAAATGTCGCTGAACGTCGCGTGCAACCGTCACCACTCCATCGAGCAGCAACTATGCCGCTGGCTGTTATCGACCTTTGACCGTGGCGTTTCCACAGATCTGGTCGTGACCCAGGAATTGATCGCCACCATGCTCGGGGTGCGCCGTGAAGGCGTGACTGATGCTGCCGGAAAATTGCAGCGCGCAGGACTCATACGCTACCGTCGTGGCCACATATCCGTGCTCGAAATCGCCGGCCTCGAAGCCCGCGCCTGTGAATGCTACGCGGTTATCAAAAGCGAAATGAACCGCCTGTTGATGGATTTACGTGACCACCAGGGCAAGCCTGGCGAAGGCGCGCGTGCCACGCAAAGCGGACGTGACCGCTGAGCGGCTCCCCGCAGCGTCTCGCCGGCACATTTAGCCCGCCTGGCTGCACCCGCGCGCGCAGCGATCGCACGCGGATTATCGCGGTCTGTTGAGGCGTCTTCCTGGCGACGCACGGGACAATCCCATCGAGCCAAACTTACGTCCCTATTCGTGGCGCGCATGGCGTAGCATTCCCTCTGGACGGTAACCAAGCGCCGGTGAGAAAGCATGACCGCCAGAAAAGCCACCAAGAAAACCGAGCGACAGTCCGACGTGCCCACGTGCGGTCCGGCCGCGTCACCGGCGCAGGTCCCGGCCGCCGCGATGCCGAACGGTTTCCCGATAGTCGGCATCGGCGCCTCCGCCGGCGGGCTGGCGGCGTTTGAGGCGTTTTTCTCAGGCATGCCCGTTGATACCGATCCCGGCATGGCGTTTGTGCTGGTCCAGCACCTGGCACCGGACCACAAGAGCATCCTCACCGAGCTGATTCGGCGCTATACCCGCATGCACGTTTTCGAAGTTGAGGACGGCATGGCGGTGGCGCCCAACTGCGCTTACATCATCCCGCCCAACCGCGACATGGCATTCCTGAACGGCAGCTTGCAATTGCTGGAACCTTCGGCGCCGCGCGGCCGGCGCCTGCCGATCGACTTCTTCTTTCGCTCGCTTGCTCAAGACCAGGGCGAACGGGCCATCGGCATCGTGCTCTCCGGCACCGGCAGCGACGGCACCCTGGGTGTGCGCGCGATCAAGGGCGGGGGCGGCATGGTCATGGCGCAGAACCCCGAGTCCACCGAGTTCGACGGCATGCCGCGCAACGCCATCGCCACCGGTCTGGTGGATTACGAGCTGCCACCGGCCGAGATGCCCGCCCAGCTCATCGCCTATGCCATGCACGCGTTCGGCCATGCCCGTCAGCCCGCTATTGTCGAGTCGCCCAAGTCCGAGAACGCGTTGAAAAAAATCTTTGTGCTGTTGCGCGCCCAGACCGGGCACGACTTTTCGCTCTACAAGCCCAGTACCATCAACCGCCGCATCGAACGCCGCATGGCGGTTCACCAGATCGACGCGATAGACAATTACGTCAAATTTCTACAGCAGACAC
>JANLSI010000182.1:0-2075 GCA_031362345.1 Pseudomonadota bacterium | reverse complement strand
AGCGCGACGCGTTTGAAGTCGCTGCTTTCCGATTGCTTGGACAAGGCCGTCAAGGCGTCATCCAAGGGCAGGCCGGAATTGAGCAGGGTGCCGAGCAAGCGCGTGAACAACACCACCTGGTCACCGCCTAATCGCGCGCTGCGTTTGAAGCTGCGCGTCGTGCCGCTATTGGCACTGGTGCGCCGGCTGAACTCGACCTTGAGTGGCACCAGGCCTTGATCGCGCAGACGCTGGCGGGCTTTCTGCTCGGTGTCGGCCTCGGTGACACCACGCTGGCGGGCGCCACTCGCGGTCAGGGCTAGATAGTCATAGGCCGGCACGGATCAGCACGCACTCAGTTGGCGGTGGTGACGCGGATGAGTTCCTCGGCGGTGGTTTCGCCGGCCAGCACTTTGTCGCGACCGTTGTCGAACAGGCTGGGTGAGAAGCGCCGCACATGGGCTTCGATGCTCGGCTCGCCGGCATTGTCGTGAATCAAGCGCCGCACTTGCTTGTCGACCGAGACGAATTCGTAGATGGCGGTGCGGCCCCGGAAACCGATCTGCATACATTTTGCGCAGCCGGCGGCTTCGTAGACGGTATGTTTTTCGAGCTCGGCGTGAGCTATGGCGAGCCGCACGGCCAGCGCGGCATCGGGCGCGAGCAGCTGCCGGCAATGGGGACACAGGCGCCGCACCAGGCGCTGGGCCAGCACCCCGACCAGACTGGAGGCAAGCAGGAAAGGCTCGGTGCCCATGTCGTGCAAGCGTGTGAGCGCGCCGACCGCCGAATTGGTATGCAGGGTCGACAACACCAGGTGGCCGGTCAGACTGGCCTGGATGGCGATCTGCGCAGTCTCGATATCACGGATTTCACCGACCATCACCACGTCTGGGTCCTGGCGCAGGATGGCGCGCAGACCCCGTGCGAAGGTCATGTCAACCTTGGTATTGACCTGGGTCTGGGCGATACCGTCGATGTAATACTCGATCGGATCCTCGACCGTCATGATGTTACGGCTGCGATCGTTGATGCGCGCTAAGGCCGCATAGAGGGTGGTGGTCTTACCCGAACCGGTCGGGCCGGTCACAAGAAAGATGCCGTGCGGGAGATGGATGATCTGATCGATGCCGGCGGTGGTGGTGGCGTCCATGCCTATCTGTTCGAGTTGCAAACGGCCGGCCTGTTTGTCGAGCAGACGTAACACCACCCGTTCGCCGCTGCCCGAGGGTATGGTCGAGACGCGCACATCGACCGGGCGGTTGGCGATGCGCAGCGAAATTCGACCGTCCTGCGGCACACGCTTCTCGGCGATGTCGAGCTTAGCCATGATCTTGATGCGCGATACCAGCAGTGGGCCGATGGCGGCGGGCGGTTCCATGATTTGACGCAGCACGCCATCGACGCGCAGCCGGATCGAGAGACGCGATTCGAACGGTTCGATGTGGATGTCGGACGCGTTCTCGCGGATCGCTTCGCTGATCACGCCATTGATCAGGCGGATAATGGGCGCATCGTCGGCGCTTTCCAGCAGATCCGTCGGCTCGCGCAATTCGTCGGCCAGATCCGCCAGATCGAATTCTTCGCCGAGATCGGCCATGGTCTGGCCGTCGTGCTGTGCGCTGCCTTCGTACGCGCGTTGCAACGCGGTCTCGAATTGATCGTCCGGCAACGGCACCAGCGGCAGACTTCCGCCGGCCACCCGTTGGGTTTCGGCCAGTGCCGTCAGCGCGGCGCTGACCCGGAACACCATGGCCCGCTCTGCACCGCCCGCCTCACGCACGAACACGCCGTGACGACGCGCGAAGGCAAAGGGCACGTTCATTCCAACAGACCGTCCGGCGCTGGGATGCGCGGGGCGTCTTGGTGCAACAGGCTACCTTTGCGACGCGGCTCTTCGGCTTCCTGGCGCGCGCGCATCATGTCGTAACGGGCGGTCGCGGTGCTGCGGTTGCCCTCGCGATCGTTAACGATGGTCGGCCGCAGGAAGACCATGAGGTTGGTCTTACTGTGGTCGTCGATTGAATTCTTGAACAGATGGCCGAGCAGCGGAATGTCGCCTATCCACGGCACTTTCTGATTGCTCTCTGTGAGGT
>JANLSI010000176.1:0-6529 GCA_031362345.1 Pseudomonadota bacterium | reverse complement strand
CAGCGACGAGATAGTCCATCGCATCTTCAGTTTCGGTAACGAGGACCACTGTCGTGCGCTGGTCACGGCAGATTACGCCGCAGGCGTGGATAGCCTCATCATCAGCCCGCAGGGCGGCACCGCCGAGGCGTTCGCGCGCGGAGCTGAGGCCTTCGTGGCAACCGCCGCTCACCACGGGCTTGATTAAGGACCCTGGCCGGCGTGGCGAATCTCGACCCTGCCTGTCCGCATCCCTGCTCATCGCACCCATCGCCGCTCAGATCACGTTAAACTGCGCTCACTCTCCCCAGCACATTCGCAACCACCGCCCACACAATGACCCTGCTGCTCATCCGCCACGGCGAAACCGAACTCAATGCTGGCCGCGTCGTGCAGTTCCCCGACACGCCGCTCGGCGCCAATGGCATCGCGCAGGCCGCGCGCCTGGGTCAGCGCCTCGCCGCGCGTAACATCGGTCTGGTGCTGAGCAGTGATTACCGGCGCGCGCGCATGACGGCCGATAGTGTCGTCGCCCATTGCGGTGCGCCGCTGCTGGAAGACGCCAGTCTGCGCGAGCGGAATTTCGGTGACTTCCGCGGTTCGGCCTATGCCGAGCACGGCATCGACATCATGGCACCGGATTTCGAGCCGCCCAATGGTGAAGCCTGGGCGGTATTTCACGCGCGGGTCGATCGCGCCTGGCGGATCATCCAGGACCATATGAGCAAGGTCGACGGCGACCTGGTCGTGATCACCCATGGCCTGGTGTTGCGATCGCTGTTTGAACGGGTGCTCGATCGCAACGGCCACCTGCTTGAGTCTGGCATGGTGGTGCACAACACGGCGGTCACCACCGTCGAACGCGCGGCGCCCTGGCGCATTACTGATCTCGCCTGCATCGCCCATCTCGATGACGGTGCACGCGCGGGTGGCGTCGCCTAGTCTCGCCACCTGAAAAGACCAAGCCGCCAACGGCGGCTTTGTACTGGCAATACCGCCCGCGTTTACGCGCTGCGACGACGCATGAAGCCGAAACCACCCAGCGCTGAACCAAACAGCCACACGGCGGCCGGCACCGGCACCGAGGCCGGCGCGGCGAAGAAACTGACTCTCAATTCGTTCTGCGGCTGCGCCAGTATCGACCCCGTACCGAACACCGACAGCGTCAACTTGCCATCGCCGAAGGACAGGCTGGTGAAATTGCCCAGCGGCGTCGTTATGGTCGAAGAGAAATAGCCACCGGTGAATTCGCCTGGCATGCTGGTGCTTACCGTCCTCGTCATCTCCTCAGCCAGGGACAACGGCGCACCGCCGTTGACCGAAGCGCTGCCGCTAATCAGGGCCATGGCCTGACTTTCACCGAATTCGTTGAAGACCAGATTGCCGAGAAAGCCGCTCGCCGGCCCGCTCAACTGCACACCGGCGTGGGCGGTGATGGTGTAGGACGGCAGATCGAATTCCAGCAAGTCGACATCGTCGTTGACCGCAATAAAAATAGATTGCGGCACTGACCAGGCAAAGCCGACCAGACCATTGCCACTGCCGAAGCTCACGCTCGGCGCACCGAAGACGGTGGTCTCGTCGAAATCGAGCACGAAGCTGCCGTAGTCAATGGTCTGCGCCGATACCGAAAGACTCGCCGCCAGCCCCGTCACACCGAAAATTACGCCTTTGAGATTCACTGTTCTGCTCCCTGGCAGCCATGCCATAGCTAAAGATTGATGAAACATTGCGCAACAAACTGGTGCTTGTTCGCGTTATGGGAGGGAGCGTAGAACAACGATGAGACGACGAGAGGAGACCGCTTCGCAGTTTTCCGCGCTGCGACAATGCTTGACGATTCGGCCCTGGATTGCGCTGGCCGCGACCGGTCGCGGTGAAGGCTTGCTCAGGCGCGGCGCAAAACTGACTTAGCCGCGCAAGCCTTGCCAGCGATGGCGTGCTGCGCTCACCCTATGGGCCCGGAACCGGCCGACAAGAGAGGATAGAACCCATGGTTGAGATCAATCGCCAGTGGCTGCTACGCGCAAGACCGAGCGGACACCTGCGCATGGAGGATTTCGAATACCGCGAATCGCCCCTGCCGACCACGCCGCTAGGCGAGGGCGAGATGCGCGTGCGCAATATGGTGTTCCTGTGTGCGCCGACCATGCGCAACTGGATGGACCCACCCGGCAACAGCTTCTATCCGTCGGTAACCCTGGGCCAGCCGATCATGGCGCCCGCCGTCGGGCGCGTGGTCGCATCGCGCAATCCGGCCTTCTCCGTCGGTGATCGCGTATTCGCGCTATCGAGCTGGCAGGACTACACCACGCTCGGCGGCACGACCGTACGCCAGCCGACCAAACTGGTCGACGGCATCAGCTTCATCGACGCCATGGGCCGCTATGGCCTGAACCCCATCACCGCCTATTTCGGTCTACTCGACGTCGGCGCTGCCCAGTCCGGCGAAACCTTGGTGGTGTCCGGCGCGGCCGGCTCGACCGGATCGACGGCTGCGCAGATCGGCAAGATCAAGGGCATGACCGTGATCGGCATCGCCGGCGGCGCAGCGAAGTGCGCGTGGCTGAAGAACGACTGCGGCCTCGACGGCGTCATCGACTACAAATCCGAGAACGTCGAGCAACGACTCGCAGCGCTGTGTCCCAAGGGCATCGACGTGTTCTATGACAATGTCGGCGGCGATATTCTGCAGGCCGCGGTCAACAATATGGCACCGCTGGGCCGCATCGTGCTGTGTGGTCAGATCTCAAGCTACGACAGCAACGCCCAGGCCGAAGGCCCGCGCAATATGATGCGGCTCATCTACGGCAGCATCCGCATGCAGGGCTTTCTGTGCGGCAGCTATGCGGCGCGCTTTAACGAAGCAGTCACCGACCTCGCGGCCTGGTCGGCGGCCGGCAAGATTGCCTATCGTGAAGATCTGCATAGCGGCTTTGACCAATTGCCTACAGCCTTCGCCACGCTCTTCAGCGGCGCCAATCAAGGTACGCTGCTGGTGCAGATCGACGACGGCGCGGCCGCCACGCGCTGAGTAGGCGAGCGGCTTAAGCGATAATCTGGCTGCGGCTATGAATGCCGACCCGATCATGCGCATCGGTGGCGCCGACAGTCGCCAGGCAGCGGCGTTGCGCGCAATCTTCGCGCCCTTCGGCTTGACGATGTGCTGGCTGGCGAACGATGTCGCGATCCTCGGCAGCTATTGGGGCGAGTGCGAAGCGGGTCTGGTGCAAACGACGCTCTACCTGCGTGCTGACACGCCACTGCATTCAGCCCTGCACGAGGGCTGCCACTTCCTCTGTGCTGACCAGAGCCGCCGCGCGACCCTGCATACCGACGCCGGTGGCGACGACAGCGAGGAATGCGCGGTGTGTTATTTGTCCATTGTATTGGCGGCCCAAGTGCCGCATTTCGGCATCGCCCGCATGCTGACGGACATGGATGCCTGGGGTTATTCATTTCGTCTCGGCAGCGCCGCGCGCTGGTTTCACGAAGATGCCGAAGATGCACGGGCCTGGCTGCTGGCCCATAGCTTGCCGATCGCCGTCGACCCACCGGCGTCCACTCACACCATGGCTCACACCACGGCACCAGCATGATGAGCGAGACTCCAATGCCAGCATCTGTGAAGCGCGCATCGCGACGCTACGCACGGCTTTGAACGAAGGCCGACTGAGCGCTACCGAACTGGTCTTTCGCTACCTACATCGCATCGCGTACTACGATCGCCGACGCATGGGCAGGTGTCGTGGGCCACTTGACGGCATTCCCTATCTCGCCAAAGCGAGCTATGCGGTGCAGGGCATGCCGCCCACCAGCGGCTCGCCGGCTTTTTAAAATTTGATCGCGCGCGACGATGCCTTGGTCATCGAACAGCTGCGCGCGGCGGGCGCCATCCCCATCGGCCTGACCAATATGCCGCCGCTGGCAGCGGGTGGCGCGCAGCTGGTGGAAGTGGATTTTCCGTTGCTGTCGGATACAGCCAAGCGAGTGCGAGGGAGTGGTGAGCGACGCATTAACCCAAGGGATCTTGCGAGGCTCAAACGTGAGCTTGGATCGGGAAATCCGGTCACGCACGCAAAAGGCAAGCTCTCATACCCATTCCGCTCACTGCCTGTGTTTGGTAGAGGCGAAGCTCGTGGCCATTGGAAATAGCGAAGTAGACAGCACGGACCTCAAGGATGTATCTGGATCTTTGACAGAGCTGTTCCTGCCAAGGAAGAATTTGGGATATCGGAGGGACAGTTCCCGAATGACGTCGTGCTCACCGCCGGTGCGGTAACCCAGGGCTCGGCTCAACGGGGCAAGCACCTCCTCGCGAACATCGGATTCGCCCATTCGTTCAAACGGTAGGGATAGGAACAAAAGCACGTTCAGAGCCCTAATGTACTGATAAGCGGCAGCAGAGCGCGTAGAGCCATTCGCTCAAGTAGCACGCTGACCAACGTATTTCGACACAGAATGCGCACTGGGGGCACCGCCTACGAGGGTTAGCCGATCAAGCGCTATACCGGCCTGCGCTGAGCGCTGCGCCGTCAGGGTCATCGGATGCGCCACGGGCATTTGAGCCCGCAACTATATGGTCGACGCCCACGGCAGACGATGCTTTCGATAAGCCGCCCGTGTCAGCACGAACCTTCCGGGATCGTCAAGACTGCCAACTGCAACGTCGATCCGCCGGGGATGGGCGTCCCTGACCCATCTGATGGTAATTCCGACGGTCGCGCAGAACGTCCTCATCACGCTTGGCGACGAGTGATGTGGCTTAGGCGTACCCCCCGTGCGTGACGCTGAAACTCGCCAAGGGCACGATCAACCAAGCCACTGACTGGGCGCCGGTGAACCGCTGGCAGTCGGGACGGTGGCAGACGACCACCTGCACGGGCGCTCCGTTGATCACGTAGTGGATGTTGCCGCATCGACGCCCGCCGGATGCTACGGTATCGGCTATGCTGGATAAATGACTGTGGCGAGCTGAGAAACAAGGCCGTATGACATTCACCCTAGCCTCAAGGAGACAACGATGACTCAACGAACGGCAACACAGCAAGCAGGACGACTCCACGACCCCGCAATGAATCTACGTACCGACCCGCGCGTGGAGCCGCATCTGCTAGCAGCGCTAGCAGCCTTCGGCCTCGACGCTCCTGCAGGGCCGCCGGCTATTGACCGCCGTGCGCCCCTCCAGCGCCTGATCGAGAACGTCGCCGAGCAGCACGCGGGCTTCAATAGCTTCTACGAGGCGCTCCCGAACGAGTTGCCAGGCGACGACGTCATCAATGTCACACACACTACCGAGACGATCACCGGAGCCGACAGCAACGACATCGTGTTGCGCGTCTACCGCCCCGCCGGAGTCGACGGGCCGCTGCCTTGCACCGTGTACATCCATGGTGGCGGCATGGTGATTCTCGACTCGTTCAACAAGGTACATCGCCGGTGGTGCGAGGATCTCGCAGCCACCGGCATGGTCGTGATCGGCGTCGACTTTCGCAACGCCTACACATCATCCGGGCTGAAGCCCTTCCCGGCAGGGCTGAACGACTGCAGCAGCGCCGTAAGCTGGATCAACGACCATCGCGACGCACTCGGGATCAGCAAGATCGTGCTCCAGGGTGAGTCCGGCGGCGCGAATCTCGTGCTCGCAACTACCTTGAAGGCGAAACAGGATGGGCATCTCGCGGCCATTGACGGCGTTTACGCATCGGTGCCGTACATCAGTGGTGCGTACGGCACATGGGACCAGACCCGGAAGCTGCGCGAGCTGCCATCGCTGTACGAGAACGACGGTTACTTCCTCAACTGCGAGGCAATGGATCTGCTCGTCGCCGCCTACGATCCCACCGGCACGAACACTGAGAATCCGTTGTGCTGGCCGTACTTCGCAAGCGTCGCAGACCTCGACGGCCTCCCGCCTCATGTGATCCTGGTCGACGAACTCGATCCACTCAGGGACGAGGGGATTGCCTACTACCGCAAACTACTTCGAGGCGGCGTGCCGGTCGTGGGACGGGTGAACCTGGGTCTCACCCACGCTGCGGAATTTATCTTCCGCCAGGCGCTCCCCGAGTTCTACCAGGCGACGATCAGCGACATCCGCTCGTTCGCCGCCCGCGTTTGACGCACGGCCTTCTGTCGCGTCGGCCACCCACCTGCGCGCCACCTCTCGATGACGTGGGCGCAACGGTTGAAGCGCGTGTTCAAGATCGATGCCCTGCAAATGCTGATGTGGTGCGATGAAAGTGATCGCGAGCATTGAAGACCCGGCCGTAATCAAACAGATCCTTGACCACCTCAACCGGCGGACTGAGCCCGCCACCCCGGCCTTCAAACCGTTTGCCCGCGTGGGGCGCGGCAATCATCTTGTCCGCCGGTCACGTACGCAAAAGGCAAGCTCACCCATTCCACTGCGTCACACGGAACACTGAGGCGCTTGAATCGCCCGTCGATGTGCTTTGCAGCGGCCCGGCCTAGGTCACCTTGGCAAAGCGTTGTTCCGAAGACAGCCCTTCCAATCGATCGCGGGCCTGCATCGCGATCATCCAGCCCG
>JANLSI010000138.1:0-5564 GCA_031362345.1 Pseudomonadota bacterium | reverse complement strand
GCACGCGCCTGCTGGCGAATGTAGTGCAACAGGCCGTCGATGTTGCCATCGGTGAGCTCACCGAATTTCGGCATGCCATTGGCGAGCAGCGCACCGTCCACCACGACCGCCTTCATGGCAGCATGGTTGGTCGTGATCGATGATTCGCGCAGATCGGGTGCCGTGCCACCGGAGACTACACCGCTGCCATGGCAAGCTACGCAGGTGTGGATGTAGATCTCCTTACCAGCCGCCGCGAGCTTGTCGTCGACTTTGAAATCCGGCGGGTCGATCGGCTGGGCGAAGGCCGGTGGCGGTGAGGGCGGCATCGCCATTTTGCCATCGAGCGAGAAGGTAATAAGCCGGCGCGGATGAACCTTGTACTTCCAGCCATGCTGGCCAGCCAGCGATCCAACCAGTAGGCCCGCACCACCCCAGCCGACTAACAACGAGACCTGCTGTTTGCCATCGACGGTGTAGGTGATCGGCGCAGCAGTGATGCCGGAGCCGACGTTCACCGACCACAGCTTGGCGCCGGTCAGCGCGTTGTAGGCATCGAACTCACCATCCGCGCGACCTTCGAACACCAGGTTGCCCTTGGTGGTCATGGTGCCGGGGTTCCAATTGGGCGGCAGTTTCTGCTCCCAGACCTTGTGCTGCTTGATCGGGTCCCAGGCCAGCAGCGCGGCCTTGCTCCAATCGCGCGGCGTGTCATCGGTGCCGAAATTGACACCGGGATCGATCTTGAAATGCGGTGAGCGCCACTTCGCGAGATCCATGCCCTTGTCGTTGTACACGCCCGCCATCTCGATGGTCGGGATATAGACCAGGCCGGTGTTGGGGTTATAGGACATCGGGTGCCAGCTGTGGGCGCCAAAGGGACTCGGCCTGATGGTCGAGTCACCTTTCTGGTAGCGCGCGCCTTTGATCTCGACGGGCCGGCCGGTCTTCAGATCGACATGGGAGGCCCAGGTCACTTTGCCGAATTTCTCAGCCGACAAGAGCTCGCCGTTGGCGCGATTCAAGATATAGAAGAAGCCGTTCTTCGGCGCGTGCAGCAACGCCTTGATGGTCTGGCCGCCGTATTTAATATCCGCCAGCACGATGTCCATGCTGGAGTTGTAGTCCCAGGATTCGCCGGGTGTGGTCTGGTAATGCCATTTGTAAGCGCCGGTGTCGGCGTCGAGCGCGACGATGGAACACAGGAACAGATTGTCACCACCGCCGGGGCTGCGGATCTTCTGGTTCCAGGGCGAGCCGTTGCCGGTGCCGACCAGCACCTGGTTAAAGGCCGGGTCATAGGTGATGCCGTTCCAGACATTGCCGCCGCCGCCGTACTTCCACCATTCGCCCTTCCAGGTCTTGGCCGCCATTGCCATGGCTTGATCTTCGAAACCGTCAGCCGGATTGCCGGGCACGATGTAGAAGCGCCAGGCCTGCTTGCCAGTGGCGACGTCATAGGCCGTTACATAACCACGCGCCGCTTCGTGCTCGGTGCCGCCATTGCCAATGATGACTTTGTCGCGGAACACCTTCGGCGCGCCGGTGATGTAGTAGGCGCGGCGCGGATCGATGGTCATGGTTTCCCACAAGGCTTTGCCGGTCTTGGCGTCGAGCGCGATCAGACGGCCGTCAACCGTGGTAATGATCAACTTGCCCTTGTAGAAGGCCGGCCCGCGATTGGTCTCCCACATGATGCGCAGACGATCGCCGGCATGCTCGATGACCTGGGGGTCATATTCCCACAGCACTTTGCCGCTACGCCCATCGACGGCGCGCGTGTAACTGAAGGTGCCAGTGAAGTAGATAACGCCATCGACGGCGAGTGGCGTGCCTACCAGCGCGCGCTCGCCCGGCATGTCCAGTGCCCAATTCACACCGAGCTTGGCGACGTTGCCGGCATTGATCTGATCGAGCGGGCTGTAGCGCGTCTCGCTGCTGGTACGGCCATAGGCCGGCCAGTTCGCGCCGTCGCCATCTTCACTGAGATATTTGTCATCGACGACGGTGTCGACGGCGTAGGCCACGCCCATCGCCAAGGTCAATACCGCTGCCAGTGCAAGCCGAATCGTTTTCATGTTGATCCCCTCCCCTTGGATTTGTTAGCCGACAGGCACCTGTCATCCGCGCGCGATGGGGATAGGGCTGCCCGCCGTGATTCTAGCGAAAAAGCACGCGCTGCCCCTGCCCGGGTCCTTCTCGCTTGGGCAACGGCGACGACTACAGGCTCTCGTATCAGCCGCGCCAGCGTCGGCGACTGAGTATGAAGAACAGACCTGCGATCGAGGCGGCCGCCTGAAACACGCTATGGAACGCAGTGATGAAAGCATCGTGCGCAGCGGCGCCCGCGACTAGGCCCGCGCTATCGATGGCCTGCAGCATCCAAATCCAACCCGATGCGCCGATGACGATGCCGACGGTGCGCGTCACCATGGTCAAACTGCCGGCGACGCCGCGCGCCGAGGGTGGCAGGGCGACCACCACGAGATCGGTATAGGCCACCTGGAACAGACCGATACCTAGCCCTTGCACCAGCAGACTGAAGACCATGAAAGGATAGTGCGGCGTGCTTGGCCACAGCCCGATACAAACGAGGCCGACGATGACCAGCAGGCCGGCGAGAAACGCCGTGCGGCGCGCGCCGCGGCGACGCACCGCGCGTGACGCGACCGCCGAACCCGCCATCGCACCTAGCGCCCAGATCGCGAGCAGCCCGCCCGTAGCCAAGGGCCCCCAGCCGGCGATGCGCGTGAGGTAGTAGGGCACCGTCAAGGGAATGGCGAAACTGGCGAACTGCACGACGACGCTGGACAGATTGGCGAGAATAAAATCCCCATCGCGCACCACGGCGTGGGGCAAGAAGGGCGTGTGGCTTTGGCGTTGTCGGCGCACGAACATCGTCATTAAGAGCATGCTGCCCAGCGCGACCGGCACCGTCAGCAGACCCGCCCGATCGGGACGCACCAGTGCCGGCAAGAGTAATAACAACGCAACGCTGCCCGACAGCAGCGCCGAGCCGGCCAGGTCGAAGGGCGTGGGCGGTCGCCCCTGGTCTTTGCCAATATCCGGGCCCAGCAGCGGCAGGCTGGCCAAGGCCAGCAGCACCACCGGCAGGCGAAACCAATACACCCCTGGCCAACCGAGCAGCGCGACGCTGGCGCCACCGATAATGGGTGCGATGACACCCGCCAGCGAGGCCATGGCGGCATAGCCCGCGAGGGCGCGGGTGCGTTGATGTTCTTCAAACACAGCGATGGCGAGCGCGGGCCCGCATGAAATCGTCAGCGCGACCGCCACCCCTTGCAGCGCCCGTGTCGCCAGTAACCAGTGATAGCTCGGCGCCATTGCACATAGGCCATAGGCGAGTGCGCTGAGGACCAGTCCGAGACGAAACACCCGCAAGTGCCCAATGCGATCGCCAAGCGCACCGAAGGCCAACATCAAACTGCCATAGCTGAGTACGTACCACACGGCGACCCAGCGAATATCACTGGTCTGCAAGCCAAAGGCAGCGGTAATCGCCGGGAAAGCAACCGTCACCGAGAAGTCCAGCGGCCCGATCGATGCGCCGAGTCCGACCACCGCCAGACCAATAGCGGGCGGGCGCGCCGCGCCGTAGAACTTCAAGAGCTAGCGCGCCGTGAAATGCCGTAGACGGTCATGTTTGCGTTCCTGCGATCACGGCCTAGCACGAGGTGCGACCATCCAAAGCCAATTCGACAACAGCATCGCACCCTTTATCAAGATCGTGGGCATTGTTTGCAAGCTGACGATGCTATCGTACAAGGGCTGCGGCGTGACTATCTGGCGCCGCTGCAGCTCGCACCAGATCTCCAGCCGCGCTTGGCGAAACTCAAGACGGATGACACGGCACTGACGAGTGAGCCGCATGTGAAGCAGGCACTGAAGGACACATCACCATGACATCAGACCCCGGGCTGTTCGCCACCATCCACAGTCTGCGTGCGATGCGCCGCCTGAAACCCGATCCGGTGCCGGACGCGATGATCAAGAAAATACTCGAGGCGGGCACTTGCGCACCGAGCGGACAAAATCTCCAGCGTTGGTCCTTTCTAGTGGTGACCGACGCCGAGGGCAAGCGCTTCTTCGGCGAGCGCTATGACTACTGGATGCGTAATCGCTTCGGCAGCATGGTGGAACGCAGAAAAGATCCCAGCAAGGAGGGCCGCTTGATCGCCGCCGCCATGCACCTCTCCGAGCACATGCATGAAGCGCCGGTGCTGCTGTTCTGCTGCGGCACACGGGATTGGCCCTTCGTGGTGCCGACCGAAGCACGGGTGGGACTTGCGCCACCGTCCTATGGCTCGATCTATCCCTGTGTGCAAAACATTCTGCTCGCCGCCCGCGGACTGGGTCTGGGCGCGAGCCTCACCACCATGCATCAGATGTTCGAGCCCGAAATGCATGAATTCTTTGGTATCCCGACTAGCCATGGCGTCGTCGCCGTGATCCCTATCGGCTTCCCGCAAGGCAAGTTCGGCCCCGTGTCGCGCGACCCGGCGGAAACCAAGACCCACTTCAATCGCTGGGGACAAAGCAAGCCGGGTTTGGCTGCACCCACGGTGTAGAACGCTTTGCTCAGCAGCAACAGCTAGGCGAAATATAAAACTTGAGGAACGAACATGACTGACATCGCAATCATCAGTGGCGTCGGCCCAGAGCAAGGGATGGGCGCCCAGCTCGCACGACGTTTCGCCCGCCACGGGCTCCACGTTTTCGTCGCCGGCCGTACCGCTGCAAGCCTCGACGCGGTCGTCGCAGGCATCGCGCGCGACGGTGGCAAAGCAACGGCGGTAGTGGCCGATGCCATCGACGAACAAGCCACCGTCGATTTGTTCAAGCAAGCGCGCGCGGTCGGGAAAATTGCGCTGGTGATCTACAACACCGGCAATAACACCCCGGGCCGGATTGAAGACATGACAGCCGAGTATTTCGAGAACAGCTGGCGAGTGTGCTGCTTCGGTGGCTTCCTGTACGGCCGCGAAGCGGTCAAACACATGAAGGCCGACGGCGGCGGTACGCTACTCTTCACCGGCGCCAGCGCTTCGCTGCGCGGTCGGCCTAACTTCGGCGCCTTCAATTCCGCCAAGGGTGCATTGCGCATGCTGGCCCACGCGATGGCCAAGGAATACGGTCCCGACGGCATTCATGTCGGTCATGTGGTGATCGATGGCGCCATCGCTGGCGAGAAAATCCGCACCCGCTTTCCTGAGTATGCAGCCAAGCTTGGCGACGATGGCCTGGTCGATATCCAGGCTATCGTCGATGGCTTTGAATACCTCTATAAGCAGCCGCGCCGCGGGTGGTCGTTCGAGGTCGACGTGCGGACCGCGATTGAGACTTGGTAGAAGCCGCTACGGGCGGTAACCGCCCAGGCTGCGGCGCCACCGCGTCGTGGCTCACTGCACCGTAATAGTGATGGCCTTCGACGTCACCGGCGGTTGATGAGGAACGTGGGCGAAATCGCCAAGCAGCAGTTGCAGAGTGTGTTTGCCCGGCGCGAGCGTCACGGTGGTCTCGGTCTGCCCGCCACCGAAATGGCGATGCTGATCGTCTTTCGGCAC
>JANLSI010000005.1:0-1748 GCA_031362345.1 Pseudomonadota bacterium | reverse complement strand
GGAAGGTCGTGCTCGACCGCGTGATCGACGGTTCACTCGATGCATCGCACATGCTGCCCGGTCAGCTCCTGGGCGCGGCGGTGGGTTTCGGCAATCAGGCGGAGTTGGTCGGCGTCGCAGGGATGGGCATCAATACTCTGGCGGTCACCGTCGGTAACGAGGTGTGGAGCGCGCTCAAACCGAGCCTGGCGCAGGCCGACGGTCATCCTGTGCATCCCATTGCCGCGAGCAGTCTGAAACCAGTCATCGATGACATCAAGGCCGGCGGCAAGCAGTTCACCATGGCCATGGTGTTTCCGACCTCCACGCACAATTACGTATTGCGCTACTGGTTGGCAGCGGGCGGTATCCATCCCGGTTACTACACCGCCGGTGACAACACTGGCACCAGCGATGCGGAAGTGTTGTTGTCAGTCACACCGCCGCCGCAGATGCCGGCCACGCTGGGCGCCGGCACCATCGCCGGCTATAGCGTTGGTGAGCCCTGGAATCAGCAGGCGGTGATGAAAGGTATCGGCGTGCCGGTGATTACGGCCGCTGAAATCTGGTCGCGCACACCAGAGAAAATCCTGGGACTGCGCCGCGATTTCGTCGAGAAGAATCCGGTGACGGTGAAAGCCATGATCAAGGCTGTGATCCGCGCCGAGCAATGGATGGATGCTGACCACGGCGCGAATCGCACTGAACTCGTCAAGATGTTGTCGCGGCCGGAGTATGTTGGCGCGGACGCTGCCGTGCTGAGCGGTCCCCTGCATGGTCAGTACCAGTACGAGAAGGGTGATGTGCGGCCCACGCCCGAGGCCAATGTCTACTTCGCCGAGCAGGCCGGCTATCCCTTCTATGGCGATGCAGTGTGGTTTCTGACCCAGATGCGCCGCTGGGGCCAGATCCCACAGGCGCAGCCCGACAGCTGGTATGAACAGACGGCCAAGAAAGTCTATCGCGCCGATCTGTATCGCGCTGCGGCCGAGGAATTGATCGCGGCCGGTAGCGTCGATGGGTCGATACTGCCGCCCGCCGAGAGTATCAGCGCAGGTAAGTCGCGCTTCATCGATGGCATTGCGTTCGATGCCACGCAGCCCAACGCCTATCTCGCCAAACAGGTCATCGGCCAGCAAGGGACAGCGAAATGAGCTTCGCTTCCACCGCCAGCTTCTGTGAACGAGTCGGCTTGAACTGGTTCGCGCCGCTGCTGCGTTTGTGCGGCGGCGAAGACCCGAGCCGCCAGCTGAGATCTTTGTTCGAAGTGTGCGGCGTGCCGATCTTGGCTATCGCGGTGTTCCTCGGCGCTTGGCAGCTGATCGCACGCAACGTCGAGACCAGTCTCGGCGTGCTGCCGGGGCCGGCGGCGGTGGCGAGTGAATTCGGCAATCTCATCGACGAACATCACGCTGAACGGGCCAAGGCGGCGGCCTTCGCCACACGGCAAGCTGAGCGCAATATCGAACAGGCGCGCAGGGAGCCGGGCTTCAAACCGGTCACTCGGCCATGGACCGGCAAGCGCACATTCTTCGATCAGATAGCGACCAGCCTGGTGACGGTCTTCACTGGCTTCATGCTTGCGACCGTGGTCGCCGTGCCGCTCGGGCTGCTGTGCGGCAGTAGTCGTGTGGTGCAGGCGGCTTTGAATCCCTTGATTCAGATCTTCAAACCGGTCTCGCCGCTCGCGTGGTTGCCGATCGTCACCATACTGGTCAGCGCTACGTTCCACGGCAATGACGGTTGGCTGTCGAAATCTTTTCTGGTCT
>JANLSI010000888.1:0-3796 GCA_031362345.1 Pseudomonadota bacterium | reverse complement strand
GGCGATCGAGGCCAGGTGATCGCGCAGTTCATGGGCGCACTGGCACGGGAATCGGGATGGGATTCCCTCACGCTTTTTCCGGTGCGGGGCGGAGCCGAGCTCGAACGACTCCGCGCGGCAGCGAGCGCGAACATGCTCGCTGCCGCGAGTTTCTTCGAGACTGCTAACTGGTCGGAAACCATCACCGACCTAGATCAGTACCGCGCCAGTCGTTCATCGCAGATGCGGTCGACCCTGAAGCGCCGCACATCACGCATGGTGCGTGACACCCAACACCGCTACGAAGTGGTCACCGAACTGACCGAAGTGCCACGTGCGGTAGCGGATTTCAACCGCTGCTATGCCGCGAGCTGGAAGGTTCCAGAACCCTATCCGCATTTTATCGAAGGACTGGCATCATTAGCGGCTAAGCGCGACTGGTTACGTCTCGGTTTGTTGTATATCAACGAACAGCCGGCGGCCGGTCAGCTGTGGCTGGTCAATCGGGGTGTAGCCAGTATCTATAAGCTCGCCTATGACGCGCAGTTTCAGGAGTATTCGCCGGGCACCCTGCTGACCATGCATCTGCTCGAGCATGTTGTTCGCCAGGATCAGGTTACCCACGTCGACTTTCTCACAGGAGACGATGGCTATAAACGCGATTGGATGTCGACGCGTGATGAACTATGGCGGCTGCGCATCGGAAATCTGCGCCGTTGGCGCGGTATTGTGGTGGCCGGCTACGACAGGTTACGCAAATTAAAACATGCACTGCGTGGTGAATGATCACGACAACTACCCTTGGGCGCGGACCGCCCGATGTGACGGAAGCGTCGCTAATGCCAAGTGCATTGCGATGGTGGCTACCTGATAGAACTCCACAAATATCTTATCCCGGTCACTTTTTGCTATTCCAATTTCAGTATCGCTAGTCCTCCTCCGTGCAGAAAATGCTTCGGCCATCGCTACAAGCGCGCTTGTTTTCAAGCGGCGAGGTTCATCTCAAACAGACCTATCCTTCAATGCGCGCAACAAGCGGCGGCGCATGATGCATAGTGCACCGGCCACCCCCGTGGCTGACGCGATGCCTCAGACCTCGGGGTATGTCGAACGGGTCGGTGATTGGTTATCGTGCCGGTGGCAATTTTGGAGAAAGAACATCATGCAGGCGATCAAATGGGGGATGGTTGCGGCCCTGGCGCTAGGGGTCAACGCTGCCGCGGCGGCCGATCAGTTGACCGATATGCTGAGCCGCCTGTTGAAGCTCGACATCAAGCCCGCCGCCGGCTTCACCGCCAAGGTGCTGGTGCCGCCCGGCGAACTTTACGACCCGCTGGTCATGCATGAGAAGGACGGCGCGGTGTGGTTGAACGACGACGGCAAGGTGGTGGGCGACAAGGGTAGCCGCATGCTGTCGGTCGACGACCAAGGCCAGGTCACGGTCTTGGTCGATGCCGACAAGATGACGCCGATCAGTGCCGGCTTCGACATCGCGCCTGCGGATTTCGGCGCCTACGGCGGCCAGATATTTGCGCTGTCGCAACCGCAAATCGGTTCCGAGCATCAGCTCGAAAACTATGTCATTCAACGCATCGATCCACAGACTGGCTTTAGGGTCAGCGTGTTTTGCACGCTGCCGGCGTTGGACGCGAAGCGCGTCAGCGGCACCGGCGTCGATGCCGGCTTCGCGCCGCCGGCGAGCCCCTTTGGCAGCAAGCTCTATGCGGTCACTAGCTCTAACGGCACCATCTACACCGTCAGTGCCGACGGCCAATGCGCACCCTTCACGAGCTTCGATGAAAAGCGCCACGGCGCGCCGCTGTATCTGCGCTTTGCACTGGACGGCAAGTCGCTGCTGGTGACGGTCGTACGCGGTGGTTTGTACGCGGCCACTGGCACCGCCGTGTTGCGCGTGCTGCCCGATGGCACCATCGTCGACAAGGCGGTGGCCGAAGGCGGCACGATGTTCGGCGGACTCGATATCGCGCCGGCCGGTTTCGGCGCTTACGGTGGGCAACTGTTCGTTGTCGATGTCGGTTCGTTCGAGATCCCGGTACCGCAGAGCCAATCCCTGCGGGCCGATGGCAAGGTCTATCGCTTTAGCACCGAGGGCCATCGAGAGCTCGTCGTCAGTGGCTTGATCAATCCCTGGGGTTTGCGCTTCGTCGGTAATCGCCTGCTGATCAGTGATATCAATGGCGACTTCATTTATGGCAAGCGCGAGCTGCCCGATGGCTTCATCGTCGAAGTGCGCCCGCAATAGAGTGAAGGAGGCTGACTTGTCCCACGTAATCAAAAGGTTTGCACAATGCTGTCTGCTGGCCTTGTCCTACGCGCTGCCAGCGCAGGCAGCCGAAGAACTCGATGCCTTGCTTGGCCAGCTGCTCGCGACACCCGCGATCCGGACGGCGCCGGGCTTTATCGTCAAGACTTTAGTTGCGCCGGGTTCGTTCTACGACCCCTTCGATCTCCATAGCCAGGGCGAGGTGGTGTGGATCAGTGACGATGGCAAGGAAAGCGGTGACAAAGGCGGGCGCATACTCAGTGTCGACGCTGCGGGCAAAGTCAGCGTGCTGTTCGGGTTGGGCAAGCTGCTGCCGCCAGTCGCACTCGATGTCGCCAGCGCAGCCTTTGGCGACTTCGTTGGACAGATTTTCACGGTCGCCTTTGCGCGGCCCGATGCCGAAGCGGGCTTCCTCGTGCCCAATGTCATTCAGCGGGTAGTGCCCGTGTCGGGTGAAGTGAGCAATGCCTGCACTTTGCCCAATAATGCCAAGGGCGAGCCCGGCGCCGGTGGTTTCTTCCTGCGCTTCGGGCCCGATGGTAGCCCCTTCGCCGCTAAGCTCTTTATCACGGCGGCGACCAATCAGACGGTATATGTGATGTCGGCCGACGGCCACTGCGCGCCCTTCGCGGCCATCGACATGCAGCGTTGGGGTTATCCAACGGGTCTTGCTTTTACCCCCGATGGCAAGATCATGCTGGTCGGCACCGCGCAGCCCGCCACCAATGACCCGGCCGGTCCGCCCAAACTAGGCGCCGGTAAGATCCTGCGCGTGTCGGCCAGCGGTGTCGTGGCAGACGAAGTATTCGCGAGCGGCCTAGACCAGCCCTGCGGCATGCTGTTCGCGCCGGCTAGCTTTGGCGCGGCGGCCGGACAACTGCTGGTCGCCGATGCCGGCGATTTCAACTCGCCGGTGCCCATGACCCAGACTGTCAAGCACGACGGGCGCGTCTATCGCATTAACGCCGCCGGCAAGCCGGAACTACTGGCCGCAGGCTTCGCCAATCCGACCGGGCTGGCCTTCCTGCACGGCAAGCTGGTGGTATCCGACATCAATGGCGATTTCCACGTCGGCCAGCGCGAATTGCCGGACGGTTATCTGGTCACCATCGAGGCGCGCTGACGACGCCGGCATCCAGATCGCACCCGGCACTGGTACAGGCAGCGGGCACCCGAGATATCAGGCGAGGGAAAACGTAGGAGCGGTTAACGGAGCCGAGAACGGCAGCCGGCAAAGCTAGATCGGCTACAAATGCCTACAAGGGTGGGGAACTTCAGCTACGGCGGGCTCTAGCGAAGCTCTTGAAGTAATGCCGTTCGGTTACCCCACGCTATCGGGGTATAAGCGGCCGAGTACGGCCATTAACAACAATGGTCTCTTGGCGCTCCCGATAGCGGTCAATGAAATGCAAGTTAGCAGCCGCTGGCCGGGAGCATATCCTCGCTGAGGATTGACGCTGGGCTGGCTATTTCAAGATAACGCGACTGGGTTCATGCTGCGCCGTTCATCCAAATCAGAAATGATGCTGCGGT
>JANLSI010000876.1:0-4240 GCA_031362345.1 Pseudomonadota bacterium | reverse complement strand
TCGGCCAGGGTTTCGCGCCGATGCAATTGCGCCTGACTATTCGCCGCTTGCAGATCGGCGCATGGTGTACCGGCATGGCGGTCCGCGCGCTCGCGCTCCTCACCGAACAGGTGCGCAGCCGCACGACCTTCGGTGCGCTGCTGGCCGATCGCCAAGCCATCCAGTGGTGGGTGGCCGATATCGCAACGCGCATCCATGCCTGTCGCCTCATGGTGCTAGATGCGGCCGCTAAACAGGATGCCGGACGCGACGTGCGCACCGAGGCCTCGATGATCAAGGTTTTCGCCACGGAGATGGCGAGCGATGCCATCGACCACGCCATGCAGGCCTATGGCGCGATGGGCATGACCAAGGAAATGCCGCTGCAATTGCTGGCCACCAAGGTGCGTACCATGCGCATCTACGAGGGGCCGACAGAAGTGCATCGCATGACCATCGCGCGGCGCATACTGGATGGGCGGCGCTGAATGGTCGCGCGCCGATGCTGGGCTGATGACATTAACCGTTTGAGGAGGCATCACCGTCATGGCGTTATCCGATTCTGGGGAGATGGAGACTTCGTCATCGCGCCACCTGCGCGGCAAGTACGCAATCTGCGGGGTCGGGGAAACCAGTTACCGGCGCGGCTCTGATCAGACCACCCGCTCGCTCGCGACCTGGGCAGTCGGCAATGCGATCGCCGATGCCGGCATGACCGCCACCGACATCGATGGCATGCTGAGCTACTCAGGCAACGACTCGACCTTCGCACCTCATGTCGCCAATGACTTAGGCATCCGCCTCAATTTCTACACGGATATTCACGGCGGCGGCTCATCCACCGAGTGCCTGGTGGGCATTGCGATGGGGGTGATCGAGGCCGGCATGTGCAACACGGTCGCCATCTACCGCGCCATGAATGGCTTTTCCCAGGTGCGCATCGGTGGCACCGGCGCGCGCTCGGCGGCACCCATCATCGGCGACCAGATCCACTACCGCGCCTATGGCTGGCAGAGCGCCGGTCAGTTGTTCGCGCCAACCTTCATGCGCCATATGTACGACTACGGCACCACCTCCGCGCAGGTCGCGGCCGTCAAGGTCGCACACAGTAAACATGCGTCGAACAATCCCAAGGCGTTTTACAAGAAGCGTTACAGCATCGACGAAGTGTTGTCCTCGCGCATGATCTGTAAGCCGCTGCATCTGCTCGACTGCTGTGTTGAAACCGACAACGCGACCTGCATCATCGTCACACGCATCGAACGCGCACGGGATTGTCCACGCAAAGCGGCGCTCATCCAATCGGTCGCGGGGCGCGTGTGCAAGCCGCGCGGCGACATTCATCTGCATTATCAGAGTGGTCCGATCTCGACGGTGGCGGGTTATTACGCACGCAACATTCTGTGGCCGAATGCCGGTGTCGGGCCTGAGGACATCGACGTCACCGGCTCCTACGATGCCTTCACCTTCACCACCCTGCTGCAGCTCGAAGACTACGGTTTCTGCACCAAGGGCGGTGGCGGTGAATACGTGTCCGACGGCACCATCGAACTTGGCGGCAAGCGTCCGAACAACACCGCCGGTGGCCATCTGTGTGAGGGCTATACCCACGGCATGAACATGGTCATCGAGAACGTCCGCCAGCTGCGTGGTGAAGTGGACGACTCCTGTCCGCTCGGTGCCGATGGCAAACGGCAGCACACCTACGACTACGCTGAGGGCGGCTGCCGGCAGGTCAGGAAAGTCGAATTGACCGCCAACCTGGGCTGGGCCCACCCAGGCGCGGGCAGCGCCATGGTCATGGCCAAAGATCACCATTGAGGAGACGCGCGATGCCCATTCAAGGCGAATACATGGGAATGATGCTGACGGTCGAGGATCTCGACGGTGAGAATCGTGAATTCTTCAAGTACTGCGCGGCCGGCGAGTTCCGTCTGCAGCGCGGCAAACAACATGGCCTGCTGCGTTATCCGCCCACCACGGCCTGCCCGTGGACCGGCGAGCGGGATAGTGAATGGGTGGTGGTGCCCGGCACCGGCACCGTGCATTCCTACGGCGAGGTTCACCACGCCATCCAGCCGGCCTTCAAGGGCAAGGTGCCCTACCTGATCCTGCTGGTCGATCTCGACACCCAGAAGGGTACACCCGGCGAACACGATGCGCTGCGCGTCGGCGGTAATCTGGTCATGGCCGACGGCAGCTTCGCGCCGCCGGACCAGATCGCACGGGTTGGCATCGGCACGCGCTTACGCATGGTGTTCGTCAATGTCGCCGAGGGCATGGCACTGCCGCAGTGGACTATCGATGAGCGCGCCGAACAACCAGCACGGCCGTGGCGATACCCTGAGTAGCGGCAGGATAGGATCAGCGCGTTGTTGAGGGTTGACCTTAAGTACTGCTCAACGCCTGCGCCGGCGTCCAGCCGGCCGGATGTCCGCCACCTTGCGGAAACACGATAGGAACCTCGCACATGCCGCTGACCTGCCCGCATTCCCAGCGGACAGTGCGTTCCGGATCGAGGGCAAAGGTGGGCATGCGGCGTAACAGTTCCTGGATCGCGGCGCGCACCTCGACCTTGACCAGATGCAGTCCGAGACAGCGATGAATACCGGTGCCGAGGGTGAGATGTCGATTCGGCGAGCGTTCGGCAATGAAGGTGTCGGGATAGGGAAACTCGCGCGGGTCGCGGTTCGCGATCTGGGCCACCAGGCACACGAGCTGATCGCGCTTGAGGGCCGCCCCATGCAGGGTCACGTCGTTTTCAATCACGCGGAAGATCACCGCCGGCGCGTAGAGCCGGACAAACTCCTCGACCGCCGCACCGATCTGCGCCGGGTTGGCTAGCAGCCGGCGACGCAGATCCTGATCCCAGGCCAGGCGCCAGCCGACCGTGTTCAACAGTCGCGTCGTGTTGTCGATTGCTGCCAGCAGCAGAATAGTGAAGAAGTCCTTGAGCTGGGGTTGGGTGAGCTGCTCGCCGTCCACCACCGAGCGCACCACCCGCGAGAAGACATCATGGGTGGGACGCGCGCGCTTCTCGGCGATGAGCCCGTCCCAATAGGCGTCCAAGGCCTGCATTTGGATCTCGGCCGCAGGGCGATCGGTGTAGATCCCATGGGTGGCAGCATGGGTCCACTGGCGATGCCTGGCACCGTCTTCCGGCGGCAGGCCCAGCATGATGGCGGCTACCCGCTCCGTCATGCGATCGCCGAACACCTGACAGAAATCGACCCGACCATGGTCGATGAATGCATCGATCAAAATGTTGGCCGTGGCGCGCACCTGACCGTCGATCTTCTCGGCATTACCCGGCGAAAACGGCGTATTGACCAAGCGTCGGTGGAGCCCGTGGCTCGGCTCGTCCTCCTCCGCCAGGATCATGCGATTGCCGGTTGAGGTCTGGTACTGCGGATGCGCGACCACACGGCTCGATATGTTGATGTGGTCAAGATAGACATCGCGGGCTGCCTGCCAACCGGTCACGACCCAGAAGCCGCCGTGCCGTTCGCTCCAGCCGATCGGCGTAGCGCTGGCTATCGCCTCGTCGCGCAAGCGCTCGTAGTAGCCGAACGGCGTGCCGTCGGCACCGAGCACCGGCGCCACATGGTCGAAGTCCCGATACAAACTCATAGGTGCGAACCTCGTTGGGATGGAACCGATCAACAGCGCTGCCGTAATGCAAACGCACTCCGCGCCGCAGTCGAAAGCATGTGAACGCGAGCATCGTCCCGTGACCGTCGCCGTCAATTCCAGGGATGCGGGATGCTGCGGCGGCGCAGCCGAGAACCCGCGCTGCGCCGCTACCCAAGCATCAAGCCGATTTGCTGCCGCCGGGCAGGAAATCGTCGAGCGGCACGCCGAAACTGTTCAGCGCCCACGACACCAGGTTGTACTGCCCGACGGTGAAAACCACGTCCATCATCTGCTCGGTTGAGTAGCTCTTGGCCAGCTCGGTCCACGTCGCATCGGACACCACCGAGTTCTCAAACAAATCGTCGGCTGCCTGTAGCAGCGCGGCATCGTGGATATTCCACTGACCCTGCGGCCCGCTTTTGATCTGTTCGATTTCAGCGGCGGTGAGGCCACCCCGCAGAGCGATCAATTCATGTTGAGCGAACTCGTATTCGGCCTGATTCAACCAGCCGATGCGCAGGATCAGCATTTCGCGATCGCGGAAAGCCAAGGTCTGCTTGGAGAGTATGTGTCCGGCGAAGGGCGTCCAGCGCTTCACTAGCTTAGGGTGATTGGCCAGCACCCGGAA
>JANLSI010000847.1:0-5198 GCA_031362345.1 Pseudomonadota bacterium | reverse complement strand
GACGCCCCCGGCCACTACATCCGCCTCGGCGACGGGCGCTATGCTGTCACCGCGGGGTATCCGTCGCTGCGCGGCACTCATACCGGCCCGGAGTGGCTCGGCCTGCCTCCCACCGGGCGCAAAATCGAGCTTCGAGTGGCCGACTGGTACCGCCTCGACAACGACAACAAGATCATCGACAATTGGGTGATGATGGATGTGCCCCACATTGTCCATCAGATGGGCATGGATATCTTCCACGACCTCCAGTTCTTCGCCGACCGGTCGAAACCGCGCACGGCCGTGTTCGATCCGGTGTGATCGCCACCGGTCCGGACGGTTTTTCCTAGAGCGGCAGTCCGGGCCGCGCCCATTCGCGGCTGACGAGCCGCCCCGTACCGCCCAGCGTGACGTAAGCAGTTGTCATCCCTGCGCCGCCCCAGCAGATATTGGTAGTAAAGGCGTCGTCGGTGGGGACGAACTCGACGAGGTCCCCGTCGGATGACACGACCGTAATGCCGCACCCACCTATGAGCGGGCCGATTGTGGCGATGGCGATGTTGCCGCATGCTTCGACCCCAAGGCTGTCATAGGCCGTCAAACCCGCAGACGAATGGAGAAAACGCCCAACCATGCCGCGCAGTCCGGGTTGCAGCGCCACCTCGCCCGGCGCAACGATATCGTACGCCCATAGCCGCGCCGTTGGCGTCTCGGTCACGTAAAGGGTCGTGCCATCGGGCGATAGGCCGATACCGTTGGGCCCGTCGAGCGGGAAGACGACCTCGCGGCACGAAGACCCGTCCATCTTTGCGTAGAACACGCCCGTAATCGTCTTTGACCGCGCGTTGGATTTCCCATTGTCGGTAAACCAGAATCCGCCGTGACGGTCGAACACGATGTCGTTCGGCCCGCTGAGCGGGACATCGCCCGCCGCAGTATAGAGCGTTTCGATGCGGCCCGTAACGATATCTGCCCGCTGGATCGAACCCGTGACATAGTCTGTCGCTTTTCCGGCCGGCAGCAACATGCCTTGCCATTCACGCCAGGCGCAGCCGCCGTTGTTGCACACATAGAGATATCCGTCCGGGCCTAAGGCAAGGCCGTTTGGTCCGCCGCCCGGCTCAGCAATGATCTGCATGTGCCCATCGGGTTCGACACGGGTTAACCGCCCAGCAGCAATCTCGACAAGAATGATGGTGCCATCGGCGCAGGCAACAGGACCCTCGGGGAATTTTAACCCATTTGCAATCGTCGTCCAGTTCACATGCCGATCCTCCGCGATGCAGCGAATGCTAATGAATAGTGTTTCCGGATGCAAATAGCGTTGATGCTCTTTTTGTCCCACTATATCGGCGCGTTGTTACATCTGAACAGCACATGAATTCCCATTATATGTCACCTCATTGGAGTTTTGAGTGACTGCGCTTGCAATTTGTGGATTCGCGGTTACAGTCAACCCCGGTTTCAAAAAAAGGGGGAAAAACCATGATATCCAACGTGACGACTCGCCGTACGCTTCGCGGTTTGGCGCTCGCTTCGACCGCGCTTGCCGGCGCTGCCACATTCAGTTCTCCCCTTTTGGCGCAGACCGCGCCAGCTGACGAGGAAGTGGGCGTGACCGACATCGTCGTCACGGCACAGCGCCGCGAGGAATCACTTCAGGACGTGCCACTTTCAATCGTCGCGATTGGTCGCGAGGATATCAAAAATGGCAACATCACCGAGGCGTCGCGGCTCGAGCAACTTGCTCCCGGACTGCGCTTGGGTCGCTCAGGGGCCGATCCACGTCCCGCCATCCGTGGTATCTACACGGAGTCGATTCAAGGTAACGCTGATCCTCGGATCGCGTTCTACATCGATGAAATCTATCAATCGCGTACGTCCCAGACGAGCGTTCCGTTCGTGGATCTTGAGCGTGTCGAAGTGCAAAAGGGGCCGCAAGGTACGCTTTTTGGTCGCAACAGCTATGGCGGCAATATCGCGATATCAACGGCCAAACCGTCGGATAAGCTGGAGGGTGGCGTAAGCTTGCTCGCTGGGTCTTACCGGCGAATTGTGGCCGACGCCTATTTTAACCTGCCAATTAGCGAAGGAATTGCATTTCGTGCCGCAGGCTATATCGAAAAGCGCGACGGCTTCATCAAAAGCGTGACCGCGCCCGGCTTTGCCGATCAGGATGACAAAAATCAGCAATATGTCCGTGGCTCGCTGCGTATTGCTCCCCCGGGCAGTGGCCTCGAGATTATCTTGCGGGCATCGTATTGGAACGACGACAGTCGCGGCAACGGAACATTCAATGCCAAGGCGATTGGGCAGTTTGTCGATCCCAATTTCGTGAGAGCGCCCGGCGGCACACTCACTGTCGGGGGTGCGACATACACGTTCCCCAACGGCTATAATGGCCGCACTTTCCAGGGGCAATTTTATCCATTTGCCACGTTCCGTGACGGTATTGTCGATGCGACAATTAACGGCGTCCCTGTCGATCTGGGTTATCCGGTACTCGGGCCGTACAAGGTGCTCAACAATACGCCGTCCAGGCAGCGGATCAAATCGACACAGATTTCGGCGATTATCAATTTCGATGTCAGCGACAGTGTGCGGTTGCGCTCGATCACAGGCTATAATGATTTCAACGCTGTTCGCAGCACCGACAACGATGGTACGCCCGCTAATTATGGCATCGGTTATTTCCTGACAAAGGACAAGGCGCTCAGTCAGGAGGTCCAGCTGCAGTCGACTGGCAACTCACCGTTAAGCTACACAGTCGGCGGGTATTACCTGAATGACGAAGTTCCAGATGCATTTCTCTCAGAGCGCATTCGCGGCTATTCTACGGCAGGTGCGTTGGCGGGCGCAGCGGGCACTGGCAATTACCCGCTCTATTTCGGCAGCAACTTTACGGCGCTGCCAAGCTCGGGCGGCGCAGTCTTGAACGGTCCGACGACCGCCTATATCAATCCGAACGCCAGCGATGCGTTTAATCCGAAATCGTTCGCAAAAAATGTCAGCTATGCGCTCTACGGCCAGGTGTCCTATACCTTTGCAGAGCGGCTGACTGTCACCGGAGGGTTGCGCTACACGATCGATAAAAAGGATCTGCGTTCGGCGCTGGCGACCCCGGGAATATTTGCTGCTGCCGGAACGTACATCGCCTATCGGCCCACGACCGATTTCAACCACACCTGTGATGGCGTGACGGCTGCCGATGGGCCATCGACGGCAGCTGCGAACATCATTGCCAATGCGCTTACCACTCGTTGTGGGCAAACGACGTTCAAATATTTCACCTATCGCGCGGCCGTGGATTACAAGGTCAACGAAGACGTAATGCTCTATGCCAGCTATTCCACCGGCAAGCATTCGGGAGGATTCAGTTATTCTCCGATATCGAATACGGCAGGACAGCCGTTGCCCCCATACGACACGGAGAGTGTTGAAGCGTTTGAAGCTGGTCTGAAAGGCACGTTCTTCGACCGTAGGCTGCAATTCAATCTGGCCGCGTTCTACAACCTCTACAGCGATTTGCAGGTTCAGACGAGCTTCCCGAACCCGCTGGTTCCCAACAGTGTCATCACACTGCTGAGCAACGGTGCGAGGAGCAAGTCGCCGGGCATCGACCTTTCGATCGTTGCGTACCCGACGTCTAAGCTGCGGCTGAATCTAGCCGTGAATTATCTTCATGCGCGTGACGATCCGTTCCCGGTCTCGGTGACCAACAATGGTATCTGCGGCATCGTGGCGCCGGGCGGCACCTGCACGACGCGGCCCGAGGTTCAGTTGGGCTATCTCGGCGGCATATTGCCGAACCCGGTAAGCAACCCTGAACTGTTCGTTCCGATTTTGGGTGCAAATGGTGCGCAGATCGTCGTTGGCGGCGTCCCGCAATTCACCGCGCTCGGCTACAATACGCCGACACGGGTGCAGAACACTCCCGATATCAGTGCTCAATTCGGGCTGGCTTACGAGATTGATCTCGGCGGGTCGGGGACCCTCACGCCTGAGGTGCAAACGCTGTACAGCGGCAGCTATCTCCTGTCGCGCGCATTCCCGAATTACCTCCAAAAGGCTTACACCAAGACCGAATTGCGGCTGACCTATCGCACTGCTGATCAGCAACTTTCGCTGCAAGCCTTCGTCGAGAATCTTGAGGACAAGGCAACCATCGGTCGCGTGACTGTGGCCAGTGGTGGGGGTTTCAGCGGCAGCTACGGCGCGCCACGTACTTGGGGCGTGAAGCTGGGTTACAAGTTCTAACCAATCGGGTGTCGGCTCGGGATCACCTCTACGGTTGATCTCGGGCCGTTTTTTTGAGCATATGGAAGCACAACCGGATTTATCGAACTATGACCTACGAAGGACTGCCGTTTGCCCTCCCCGAGCGCCCGCTGGTGACGCGTATCCGGCAACGCGATACCGCCGAGCTAACCGTATCTTCCGGGGTCCGCTCCCAGCCAATGGCAGGGTTTGAGGAGGATTTCACCGACATCGTCGATTACATCGTCCGTATCACCGAACAGATCTGGGTCGAGCGTGCAGTCGGCCGCATCTACGATACCTATGACGCCAATTGCACCGTATACACCACCAATGGTGTCGTCCGCTCGGTGGAGGAAGTCATCGCCTCAACGACGATGGGTATCCACGCCGGACCCGATGGCGAGTCGCATCACTTGAATGTCGCGTGGAGCGGCGACGAGACCGAAGGGTTCTACACGTCGCATCTCGGCTATGCGCGATCGACGAATATCGGCGCTTCACCGTATGGCCCCGCGACCGGCCGCCGGCTTGGGCGGTTCTTTGTCGCCGACTGCGTCAGCCGGGCCAACCTTATCCACACCGAATGGCTGGTGCGCGACAATGGCGCGGCTGTGCGACAGATGGGGTTCGATATCCATGATGTCGCGCAACGGATGGCCGAAACGCCACTGGCCGAAGCACCCGTCGTATCAGTTCCGACACGACTGAAGGGCCAAGTACCGCGCAAGCCCTATGACGGCCCTATCGATACCGTCGAAGGCTGGGTCGCACATCATTTCAGCCAAATCTGGAACATGCGCCGCTTCGACCATATTCCTTATCACTATGCCCCTGCAGTGATTGCGCATTGGGGCGGCGGGCGCATTGCGCAGGGAACCAGGAATCTGAGTGCGCTGATCATCGCGATGCTCGCGAGCCTCCCGGATGCCACGATGCGCGTCGAACATGTGTGCTGGTCG
>JANLSI010000823.1:0-12953 GCA_031362345.1 Pseudomonadota bacterium | reverse complement strand
TGGCGAGCGAAGCGCGCCGACAGCAGCGGACGGCGCGACCGGCGGCGGCGCCATGACGCTGTTGTCGGATCTCGCCAGCGGCGCTGGCAACGCGGTGCACACGGAGCAGACCCTCGATGGCATGGCCGGTGTACAGGGCGTGCGCGGCCAGGAGGCCACGGCGCCGACCCAGGCCACTGCCGCCAAGCCGGCGGCACTGCCCGTCGACCAACCGGCGTTGTTCGCCGCGCGTCTCAATCAGCATATAAGCCTCATGTTGGGCGATAAGGTGCAAAGCGCGCAGATTGCCGTGACTCCGCCCGACTTAGGACCGGTCGAAGTGCGGATCACCCTGGTCGGCGACGAGGCCAAGATCCAGCTAGTCGCGAGCCATGCCACCACCCGCGAAGCGCTGGCCGATGCCCTGCCGCGACTGCGTGCCTCGTTTGCCGATGCCGGCTTGTCGCTCGCCCAAGCCGGCGTGTTCGCGCAGATGCCCGAACGCCAGCAGGCCCAGCCGTCGTTCGATGCCAATCCCGGTCACGGCGAGACCGACTTTGAACGCACACCGCGTGCTGCGCTCGCGCCGGCCCGCGCGCTGCGTATCGGTTTGATCGACGCCTTCGTTTGAAGCGCCATGGTGGGCTGTCAATACGCCGTCAATAAGTTGTCAGCAGAAGTGTCGGAGCGAGCGCAGCCCGCGTCATAAACACGGCCTTTGGCCTCCTGACGCACGACACGAAACCTCATAGCACCCCGTGCCAATCCGCCGCCGGTTTCTGGGTAGCTACTGGCCTGCCTTTCAGATCAGTCGTTTAGATCCAGGCCGACGCTAACTACGGCCGCTGTCACCGGCATCAGGCGCTGGCCTTGATGCGTGGCATGCCGATTGCAAAAGGCTTCATCGAAATCTAAACCTGGAGCGCAATCATGTCTCAAGTAGCCGCCGCCCCGGCCCCCGCCGCTGGCAACAAGAAACTCATCATCATCGCTACAGCCGTCGTGCTGTTAGCCGCCATCGGCGGCGGCGTGGCGGTATTCCTCAAGGGCGGCGACCACAAGGCCCACGCCGAACACGCCGAAGAAGCGGTGGTGCACGAAGCGGTCTACATCGACATCAAGCCCGAATTCGTCATCAATTTCAGCGACCGCGCCGGTCACTCCAAATATCTGAAGTGCGAACTGTCGGTGGCGACCAAGGAGCCTGAGATCGAAAAGGCTGTCGAGAAGCACATGCCGGCCATCCGCAATGCACTGGTACTGCTCTTGAGTCGCCAGGTCTACGAAGATCTGATGCCCAACGAAGGCAAGGAAAAGCTGCGCGCCGACGCGCTCACCGCGGTCCAGGCGGTGCTGCAAGCGCAGGTCGGCAAACCCGGCATTGAGGATCTCTTCTTCTCCAACTTCGTGATGCATTGAGCAGTCGCGCGCCACTCAACGGACACTAGTCATGGCCGATTCCGATCTGCTTTCTCAGGACGAAATCGACGCGCTGCTGTCGGGTGTCGACAGCGGTGAAGTCGACACCGAGGTCGACGAGGCGCCGCCGGGCTCGGCCCAGCACTACGACTTCACCACCCAGGACCGCATCGTGCGCGGTCGCATGCCGACACTTGAGATGATCAACGAGCGCTTAGCACGCAATCTGCGCCAGAGTCTGTTCGACATGCTCAGGCGCTCGCCGGTGATTTCCCTCGAAGGCATCCAGCTGTCGAAGTTCGGCGAGTACCTGCATACGCTGCTCATGCCGTCCAATCTCAACATCATTCGTATGCGGCCGCTGAAGGGTTCGGCGCTGATCGTGTGCAACCCCAAGCTGATCTTCTCGCTGGTAGATTGCTTCTTCGGCGGCGAAGGGCGCTTCTATAACAAGATCGAAGGGCGCGACTTCAGCACCACCGAGATGCGCATCGTCAAACGTTTCCTCGACATCGTATTTGCCGATCTTGAGGAAGCGTGGGCACCGGTCATGCCGGTCAAGTTCGAATACCTCAACTCCGAGGTCAATCCACAGTTCGCCAATATCGTCACGCCCAGCGAAGTGGTGGTGGTGTCGACTTTCCACATCGATCTCGAGTCCGGCTCGGGCTACATGCACGTTACTTTGCCGTATTCGATGATCGAACCTATTCGCGAACTGCTCGACGCCGGCGTGCAGAGCGATGTGATGGAAAAGGATGAGCGCTGGGCGATCATCCTGCGCGAAGAAATCAAATCTGCCGAAGTCGCACTCAACGCCACCCTCACGCGCAAACGCGTTTCCTTGCGCGAGGTCATGGACTTTAAGCCGGGCAGCATTTTCCCCGTCGATCTGCCGCCGACCATCGTCGCGCGGGTCGACGACATACCGGTGTTTCGCGCCGTCTACGGCGCCGCCCAAGGCCGGGCTGCCCTGAAAGTCATTGAACCCATCCGCCACGGCGATCTGATGCCGAAGACCATTTCACTCGGAGTACTCAAATGAGCGAAGCAGCCCAGGACGATGTCGATGAGGTGGGGGGCGCGGCCCTTGCCGAGCAGGGCGGTGTCATCACCGACGCCACGCCGGCACCCCTGCGTAATCTCGATGCCGACGCAGCGGCCGCCCATCTGCCGCCCGGCAGCCTCGACAATATTCTTGAGATCCCAGTCATGTTGACGGTCGAGATCGGCAGCACCAAGGTCGCCATCCGCAACCTGCTGCAACTCAATCAAGGCTCGGTAGTGGAGCTCGACAGACTCGCTGGTGAACCCCTTGATGTGCTGGTCAACGGCACCCTCATTGCCCACGGCGAAGTCGTGGTAGTGAATGAAAAATTCGGTATTCGTCTGACCGATGTGATCAGCGCCCACGAACGCGTGCGCAAGCTGAGCTGAGTCACGCCACGATGCGCGCGCTACTTCGCCAGCAAACTATCGCCACGCTCGCGCTGTCACCCAGCCTGTGCGTGGCGGGTACCAGCGCGCCGGTCGCGGCCGCGCAGGCCGTGCAGGTGGTGGTCGGGCTATGCGTGGTGCTCGGCATGATCGTTGCTGCAGCCTGGGTAGCGCGCCGCTTGCAGGCTATCCGCCCGCAGGGTAGCGGTCACATCCGCATCATCGAGGGCATGGCGCTCGGCACGCGTGACAAGCTGTTGCTGGTCGAAGTCGATGGACGCCGTGTGTTGCTGGGCTTGTCGCCAGGTCGCATCGCGACCTTGCATAGTTTCCACGGCGCCGCTGCACCGCTGTTCGACGACGCTCTACGTCTGGCCGGCCAACAACTCGCGGGCGAGACCGCCTAATGCGCGGCGCGTTGCTGCTGCTCGGTCTGGTCATGCTCGCGCCGGGCGCTCAGGCGCAGGGCTTGGAGGCGCTCTCGATCACGACCCAGGGCGATGGCAGTCAGACCTATACGCTGACCTTGCAAGTCTTGCTGTTGATGACGGCCTTGACGGTGCTGCCGGCCATTATGCTGGCCATGACCTCTTTCACGCGCATCATCATCGTGCTCGCCATTCTGCGTCAGGCGCTCGGCACCGCGCAGACGCCGTCGAATCAGATTCTGGTCGCACTCGCGCTATTCATGACCTTCTTCATCATGTCACCGGTCGCTGACAAGGTGTATGTCGATGCGGTTAAGCCCTATCTGGACGAAAAGCTCGACGTCAACACCGCGCTGGCGCGCGCGGCGGTGCCGGTGCGCGGCTTCATGTTCGAACAGACACGTGAATCCGACATCACCTTGTTCACTGAAATGTCCGGCCACGAGACCTTCAAGGACAAAGACGATGTGCCGTTCGCGATCCTGGCGCCGTCCTTCATCACCAGCGAATTGAAAACTGCGTTTCAGATTGGGTTCTTGATTTTTCTGCCCTTTCTGATCATCGACCTGGTGGTGGCGAGCGTGCTCATGTCGATGGGCATGATGATGCTCTCGCCGCTGATCATCTCGCTGCCCTTCAAGATCATGTTGTTCGTGCTGGTCGATGGTTGGGCCCTGATCGTCGGCACCCTGGCCGCCAGTTTCTACACCTGAGACAAGGCTGACGCCATGACCCCCGAGACTGTTATCACGCTGGGCAATGATGCCCTGCATCTGACCATCCTGCTGATGGCACTGCTACTGCTGCCGGCGCTCGCCGTCGGTCTGCTGGTCAGTCTGTTTCAGGCCGCCACCCAGATCAATGAAATGACCTTGAGCTTCATTCCCAAACTACTGGTCACGGTCGGCGTGTTGGTGGTGGGCGGCTCCTACATGCTGGGCGCACTCAGCGACTACACCGTGCGTCTGTTCCAGTCGATCCCGAGCCTGATCGGCTGACGGGAACGATGCCACGGCCATGGCCAGCATCTCGATATCCCAGACGACTCTGACCGCACTACTGGCGCAATGGCTGTGGCCCTTCTTGCGTATCGCCGGCTTCGTCATGGCGGCACCGGTCATCGGCACGCGGGCGCTGCCGATGCGCGTGCGCATGATCTTGGTGCTGGCTATTACCAGTGTGCTGGCACCGGTGGTGGCGCCGGTCGCGCCCATCGATCCACTCACCGCCACGGGGCTGTTGACCGTCGTCCAGCAAGTCATCGTCGGTGCCACCATTGGCATGGTGCTGCGTCTGACTTTCATGGTGTTCGAATTTGCCGGCCAGTTCGTGGCGCAACAGACCGGCTTGGGATTCGCGGCCATGGTCGACCCCACCAGTGGCACCCAGGTACCGGTACTGGGGCATCTCTATGTGATTCTCGCCAGTCTCATCTTCTTTGTTTCAGACGCGCATCTGGTGCTGATCAAACTGTTGGGTGACAGTTTCACCCTGCTGCCCATCGGCCCCGTCGGCCTGAGTAGCGCCGGCGCCGACCTCATCGTCGACTGGAGCGGCACGCTGTTCGCAAGTGCGCTGTTGTTGTCGCTGCCGGTCGTGATAGCGCTGCTGGCTATCAATCTGGCCTTTGGTGTCATGACCCGTGCCGCGCCGCAGTTGAACATCATCACCATCGGTTTCCCCGTCACCATTCTGGCCGGCATCATGATCGTGAGTCTGACCCTCGACGACCTGCGCGCGGCCAGCCTCGAACTGTTCGACGCCGCCTTCGTCATCATCCGCACCGTGCTTGAGGCGCGTTGATCATGGCGGAGAACGAAGACGGCCAGGAACGCACCGAACAAGCCACCGAAAAGCGCCAGGGCGAGGCGCGCGACAAAGGCCAGATTGCGCGCTCGCGGGAACTGACTACGGTGTTCGTACTATTCGGCGGCGCGCTGGCGCTGCACATGGGCGGGGCCGAGCTGATGGACAGCCTGGCGGCGGTCATGCGCGGCAGTCTGCGCCTTTCCCATGCCGAGATTTTCGCCACTAACCTGCTGCCGACGCGCCTCATCGCTACTATTGTCACGGGCCTGCATGCGGTCACGCCGGTGCTGGTAGTCGGTGCGTTGGTGGCATTGGCTGGGCCACTCGCGCTCGGTGGCTGGAATTTTTCCATCGACGCCCTCGCGCCGAAATTTTCGCGACTCGATCCGTTGGCGGGTTTGAAGCGCGTGCTGGGCCCCCATGGCGTGATGGAAATGCTGAAGGCGGTCGCCAAGTTCGGCCTCATACTGGCGTTCGCGTTGGTTGCGCTGCGCGCCAAGCTGCCGATCCTGTTGGGCTTGAGTCATGGCAACCTGGCCGATGGCCTCGCCGCCAGTGCCGATCTGGTGTTCAGCATTTTTCTGATCTGCTGCGCGGCAACGATAGCTATTGCCTTCATCGATGTGCCCTTGCAGCTCTGGCAGCACGGCAAGCAGCTGCGCATGTCGCGTCAGGAAATACGCGACGAGCTGAAAGAGACCGACGGTTCGCCGGAAATGAAGGGCCGCATTCGCGCCATGCAACAGGAAGTGGCGCGCCGGCGCATGATGTCGGAAGTGCCCAAGGCCGATGTCATCATCACCAATCCGCAGCACTACGCGGTCGCACTGAAGTTCAAACCCGACACCATGCGCGCGCCGATCGTGGTTGCCAAGGGTGTCGATATGGTCGCCAAGAATATCCGTGAGCTGGCCGCCAGCCACGGCGTCGCGGTGATGTCGGCGCCGCCGCTGGCGCGCGCGATCTATCACACCACCAAACTCAATCGCGAGATCCCGGCCGGCCTCTACGTCGCTGTGGCGCGCGTGCTGGCCTATGTGTTTCAGCTGCGGGCCGGTGACGTGGCGCTGACACCGCCTGCCGATCTGCCGATTCCCAACGACATGCATTACTGAGTATTACACCATGGCCGCCTTCATCACCGCCGCGAACGGCAACAACATCTTCGGCAATATGCAGCGCTGGGGCGTGGGCGCGCCCATCTTGCTGATAGCGATGCTGGCCATGATGGTCATTCCGCTGCCGCCTTTCCTGCTCGATATTCTCTTCACTTTCAATATCTCGCTCGCGCTGGTGGTGCTGCTCGCCAGCATCTATGCCAAACGTCCGCTCGACTTCGCCGCCTTCCCGACTTTGCTGCTGATCGCGACCTTGCTTCGGCTGGCGCTCAATATTGCTTCGACCCGCGTGGTGCTGCTGCACGGACATGGCGGCACCGATGCCGCCGGCAAGGTCATCAAGGCCTTTGGCGATTTCGTGGTGGGCGGCAATTTCGCGGTCGGCTTCGTGGTGTTCGCGATCCTGGTGATCATCAACTTCGTGGTGGTGACCAAGGGTGCCGGCCGCATCTCGGAGGTCAGCGCGCGTTTCACCCTCGACGCCATGCCCGGCAAGCAGATGGCCATCGACGCCGACTTGAACGCTGGCCTTATCGGCCAGGAGGAAGCCCGCACGCGCCGCCGTGAAGTGTCGGGCGAAGCCGATTTCTATGGCGCGATGGACGGCGCCAGCAAGTTCGTGCGCGGCGATGCCATCGCCGGCATCCTTATTCTGTTTATCAACATTGTCGGCGGACTGGTGATCGGCACGCTGCAGTTCCACATGCCGATAGTGGCAGCGGCCAAGGTCTTCACACTGCTGACCATCGGTGACGGCCTGGTCGCCCAGATCCCGGCGCTGTTGCTGGCGACCGCCGCAGCATTCATGGTGACCCGCACTTCGACTGCCACCGACATGGGCGAGCAGATCATGTCGCAGTTGTTTGCCAATCCGAAAAGCCTGATCGTCACCGGCGGCATCTTGATCGGCATGGGTGTGATCCCGGGCATGCCGAACTTCGCCTTCCTTTCGATGGGTGGCGCGGCGATCGGCAGCGCATGGTGGATGAACGAAAAGGCCAAGGCGCGCCAGGCCGAGCAGGCCGAACTGCCGCCGCCGTTGCCGCCGGCCGAGAATACTGAACTGTCGTGGGACGACGTGCTGCCGACCGATGCCATCGGTCTTGAGGTCGGTTATCGCCTGATCCCGATGGTCGATCGCAATCAGAACGGCCAGTTGCTCGGTCGTCTGCGCGGCGTGCGCAAAAAGCTGTCCCAGGAACTGGGCTTCCTGGTGCCGGCGGTGCACATCCGCGACAACCTCGATCTGGAGCCCAATCAATACCAACTCACCATCCACGGCGCGATCATCGGCCAGTCTGCGGTGCACGCTGACAAGGAGATGGCCATCAACCCCGGCCAGGTCTACGGCCAGCTGCGCGGCACGGTAACGCGCGATCCGGTGTTCGATCTGGAAGCGGTGTGGATAGGTCCCGACCAGCGTGAGCAGGCGCAGTCACTGGGTTATACGGTGGTCGACGCCAGCACCGTGATCGCGACCCATCTCAGTCAAATCGTGCAAGACAACGCGCAGTCACTGCTCGGTCACGAGGAAGCGCAGAAGCTACTCGACGGTTTGAAGAAGACCAATGCGCGTCTGGTCGAAGAATTAGTGCCCAAGCTGCTGCCGCTGTCAGTGCTGGTCAAGGTCTTGCAGAACCTGCTTGCCGAACACATTCCGGTGCGCGACATCCGCACCGTGCTGGAAGTACTGGCGGAGTTCGGGCCACGCAATCAGGACAGCAATTTCCTTACCGCCCAAGTGCGTGCGGCGCTCGGTCGTTTGATCGTGCAACAGATCAACGGATCGAATGCCGAGCTGCCGGTCATCACCCTCGATTTCTCGTTGGAACGCATATTGCAACAATCGATGGAAACCATGCAGGGCTCCGCCATGTCACTCGAACCGAATCTCGCCAACCGCATGCTGCTCGCGTTGCGCGACGCCCATACCCAGCGCGAAGCGGCCGGCCAACCGAGTGTGTTGCTGGTGGCGGATGGCTTACGCGAGTTCCTGGCGCGCTTTGCCCGGCCGGCACTGAAGGGTCTCCATGTGCTCGGTTTCAACGAAGTACCGAGTGATACGCAGATCCGCATCGTGGCTACGGTGGGCGACACGCTGACCAAGAATTAGACGTCAAACAACTGGCGCCACGTGACAGGAATAGCGACTCAATCATGACACCCATAACAATACCGAGAGGCGGCGGACAATGAAGGTCAAGCGCTATTTTGCGGCCACCATGCGCTCCGCTCTCGACATGATCAAACAAGATCAAGGCCCCGATGTCCTGATCCTTTCCAATCGCAAAGTCGACGGCGGCGTCGAACTCATCACGGCCGATCAATTGACCGAGCAGGAGGCCGCGCGTCTGGCCGGCCAACAGACGCCTAAGCGCCGGCCGGATGTTGCCATCGCCGTTCCATCAGCAGCCGCTACACCGGCAAAGCCTGCCGCGCGTCGTATGGCGAGCGTGGCCGGCCTCGAACCCCATGAACTGCTGTGGACCGATGCCACGGTGGTGACGCAGATGCGCGAGGAATTGAACAACTTGAAGGGCCTGCTGGAGTCCCAGCTGTCGGGTCTGGCGTGGTCGGACTTCGGCTCCCGTCACCCGCTGCGGGCGCGACTGGTGCGCGTGCTGGGCCAGCTCGGGATTTGCCCGGAGCTGGCGCGGCAGGTGGTGGAGGATGTGCCGGACGAGCTCGATTATCGCGCCGGCTGGCATCGCGCCCTGGCGCTGTTGGTGATGCGCATGCAGACCCGTGACGATCCGATCCTGCGCCACGCCGGTCGCATCGCGCTGCTCGGGCCGACGGGTGTCGGCAAGAGCACGGCGGTGAGCAAGCTCGCCGCGCGCTACGCGCTCAAGGTCGGTGCCGAGAAGGTCGGCATCGTGTCGATGGACGATCGACGCCTCGGCGCCCATCAGCAGATGAAGGCCTTCGGCCGTCTGATCGGCGTGGCGGTGCATGTTGCGCGCAATGCTGACGAACTCGCGCAGGCCTGCCACGAACTCAGGGGGCGCAGCCTGGTGTTGATCGACACCCCCGGCGCCGCGCCGCAGGACAGCCGCTATCAACAGCTCGCCCACAGCTTGATCTCACTCGATGCGAACATCGACTGCTACACGGTGTTGTCGGCGACTACCGATTACCTGGCCGCCACCAAGCTGCTGCGGATCAACGCCGCCCTGACGCCAGCCGGCTGCATTGTGACCAAGCTCGACGAAGCCGCGACCTTGGGCCCCTCGCTATCGGCCATCATCGAAGCCGGCTTGCCCATCGCCTATTGCAGCGCCGGCCAACGCGTGCCCGACGATCTCGACACTGTCACCGCACGCAATCTCATCGAGCGTGCGGTGGAATTGGCCAAGAGTACGCCAGCACCGCGAGATGCCGGCGCCGTCGAGCGGGCGTTCTCGGCATGAGCGCGCGCTACGAACAAGGCCGCAGCGCGCAGCCGACACGGGTGGTGGCGGTCACCAGCGGCAAGGGCGGGGTGGGCAAGACCACGGTATCGATCAATCTCTCGGTCGCGCTGGCGCGACTCGGTCACGACGTGCTGCTGCTCGACGCTGATCTCGGACTGGCCAATGTAGACGTGCTGCTCGGACTCAACACCGGCCGCACGCTTAGCCATGTCGTGAGCGGCGAATGCGCGCTTGATGAGGTGATCGTGACCGGACCGGCCGGCGTGCGCATCGTGCCCGCCGCATCGGGCATCCAACACATGGCGCAATTGAGCGAATTCGAACGGGCCGGCCTGATCAGCGCTTTCAGCCAGCTGGAGCGTGCGGCGGATTTCATGATCGTCGACACCGCCGCCGGCATCGCGGCCAATACCTTGGATTTCTGCGATGCCGCCCACGAAGTGCTGGTGGTGGTGACCGACGATCCGGCCTCGATCACCGATGCCTACGCGACCATCAAAGTGCTCAACCAGCGCAGTCAACGCAATCGCTTTCGCGTGCTGGTCAATATGGCGTACGACCCGGCCGGCGCCATGCGCCTCTATCGGCGTCTGCTCGAAGTCACCGATCGCTATCTGGACGTCGCCCTTGATTACGCCGGCGCGATCCCCCTTGACGCGCAGGTGCGCAGCGCCGTGCGGCGCCGCCAAGCGCTGGTCGAGGCCTACCCGGCCAGCCGTGCCGGGCTCGCATTCAAGAATCTGGCCGCCACAACCGATAAATGGCCAATACCACGATGGGCAAGTGGCCGGATGGAGTTTTTCGTGGAACGCATGGCTAGTACGGAGTCACTTGGGAGGGTAGTAAACGTATGAAAAAACTCGCTGCATACCAGAAAAATGCGGCCTCGGACATCGCAGAGCGGAGCCAGAACCAACTGGTGACGGACTACGCACCGCTGGTCAAACGCATTGCATATCACCTGATGACGCGCCTGCCGCCGACTGTGCAGGTCGACGACTTGATCCAGTCCGGCATGATCGGGCTGCTCGAGGCGGCGCGTAATTACGATGCCTCCCAAGGCGCCAGCTTCGAGACCTATGCCGGCATACGGATCCGTGGCGCGATGCTCGATGAGATCCGCAAAGGCGACTGGGCACCGCGTTCCTTGCATCGCAAGGTACGCGCGATCTCCAAGGCGGTGGCGGACATCGAAGGCCGTGAGGGACGCGACGCGCGTGACGCCGAAGTGGCGCAGGAAGTGGGCATGAGCCTCGACGAGTATTACTCGACCCTGCAGGACGCCACCGGCTATCGGGTCTTCAGCTTTGAAGATCTGCCGGCCGGTGAGGAAGGCATGACCGAGAGCCTGAGCGCCAAGATCCCCGAGCCCTTGGCCAATGTCGAGAACGATATGTTCAAGGCCGCGCTGGCCGAGGCGATCGCCGGCCTGCCGGAACGCGAGCGGCTGGTGATGTCGCTTTATTACAAAGAAGAACTCAATCTGCGCGAGACCGGCGAAGTGTTGGGTGTCAGTGAATCGCGCGTCTGCCAGATCCACTCGCAGGCCTTGATTAGACTCAAATCGCGGATGGCCGACTGGACCGATCAGCCGTGACCGGAGCGCTGGGTAACGCGGACTACCCTGGCGATGGCTGGTGGACAAGGACATGAAGACACTCGTCCCGAGCGCACTGCCGCCGGCCAAGTGGTGACAGCACCGTCGCGGTCATGAGGAAATTCGATCTGCTGAGCCTGGGCGGCGTGACGGTGGCTGTCGTCGCGGTACTGCTCGGTCAGCATCTCGAAGGCGGTAGCATTGTTTCGCTGGTGAATGGCCCGGCTATTCTGATCGTGGTCGGCGGCAGCATCGGCGCGACCATGCTGCAATCGCCGCTGCCGACCTTCGTGCGCGCCATGACCATGCTGGTGTGGGTGGTGCGTCCACCGACTATCCGCGCCGAGGCGCAGATGCGCGAAATCGTCAAGTGGGCACAGCTCGCGCGCCGCGAAGGGCTGCTGGGGCTCGAAGACGTCGTCGAATCCGTGCGCGACGCCTATGCACGCAAGGGTCTGCAGCTGGTGATCGACGGCAACGATCCGGAATCCATACGCGAAACCCTCGAACTCGACGCCATGGCGCGCGAACGCCGCGACATGAACGCTGCCAAGGTCATCGACGGCATGGGTGGCTACGCGCCCACGCTCGGTATCCTCGGCGCGGTGATGGGGCTCATTCAGGTGATGAACAATCTGGCCGACCCGGCCATGCTCGGCGAGGGTATCGCGGTGGCCTTCGTCGCTACGGTCTACGGCGTCGGACTCGCCAATCTGGTGTTCCTGCCGGCGGCCAACAAATTGAAGGCCCTGGTGCGCGAGGAATCGCGTTTCAAGGAGCTTGTCACGGTCGGCATCCTGGCGATCGCCGCCGGTGACAATCCGCGTATGGTCGAGCTGCGTCTGCAGGGCTTGCTCGCATGAGCGCCGCGAGTCTCGCCAGTCGCCGACGCATGGAACGCGAGGCGGAATTGGAAGAGGCCGACAACAGCCATCGCTGGGTATTGTCCTATGCCGATTTCATCACCCTGCTATTTGCGTTCTTCGTCGTGATGTATTCGATCTCGTCGGTCAACGACGGCAAGTTCCGTGTGCTATCCGATTCCATGGAGAGCGTATTCCGCAGCCCGCAACCCTTGCCGACACCCGTTGATCTGGGCGGCGGCATGACCGGCGTGGGACGCATACCGAACAACGATGCTAACGGCGGCCAGCCGACGCGTGCCTTGGAAGAAATCGTACAGGACGATTTTCCGGTACCCGTGACGGCCATCGATGCCCATGACGTGACGGCCGGCGAGATCGAGAAAGTTCTCAAGGATCCTATCGAACTCGACCATGTGCGCATCCGTCAGAGCGAGGAATGGATTGAGGTTGAACTGGATGGCGAATTTGCCTTTCCTAGCGGTCAGGCGCGTTTGAGCAAGGCGGCGGAGCCGACCATCAGCCGGCTCGCGGCGATGGTAAAGGCCAGCACCACACCCGTGCGGGTGGAAGGTTTCAGTGACAACGTAGCGGTGCAGAACCCACTGTACGGCTCGAATTGGGAATTGTCGGCGGCACGCGCCGGCAGCGTGGCGGCGACTTTCGTCGCGCGTGGGGTCGATGCCGAACGTCTGTCGGCGGCCGGCTACGGCGAATTGCATCCGGTGGCGGACAACGCCACCGCGCAAGGTCGGGAGAAGAACCGGCGTGTGGTCATCGCGATCGCGCGTCATGCCCAGGTGCCGGGCGCGAGCGTTTCGCTCGCGGCGCGTGGTGATAGTCCAGAAGTGGTGTCGCTCGAAACCCTGAAACGGCTCGCGGTTTTGCCG